>NZ_JALUFF010000047.1 GCF_027052235.1 Thermococcus sp. | reverse complement strand
GCTTCACCCCTGTTCTCTGGGATTAGGGTGAAGGCAACTGAAACCGGGAGGTTCTCCCTTACAAGCGCTTTGATCCCCGCGATGGTTTTCTCGTAGCTTCCTTTCCCCCTTATCGAGTCGTGGGTTTCCTTTCTCCCGTCGAGGGAAACCTGGACTTCGTCAATTCTCGCATCCAAAAGCCTTCCAAGCTCTTCGGCGTGCTCTTCAAGCAGAGTCCCGTTCGTGAGGAGCCTTATTGACAGGCCTTTCTCTTTAGCTCTCCTAAGGATTTGGAAGAAGCCGGGATGAACCAGCGGTTCCCCGCCGGTGAGGGTGAGCCTCACCGCGTAATCGCTTATTTCGTCAACGAGTTTTAACCATTCTTCGGTTTTAAGCTCGTTTGGAAGCGGCTTTCCAGCGGAGACTATGCAGTGCTTGCAGTTGAGGTTGCAGTTTCTCGTCAGCTCGAAGATAACAACAGCTGGCGTGTTGAGCCTCTCGAGTTCTATCCCGAGGCTCGTTAAGTGGCTTATGAAGTCTCCGACCGTGTATTTTTCTCCGTCGTATTCGAGCATTTCCTTTTTCAGCTCTTCCGCCTCTGGAAGGTTCTCCTTCAGGGCTTTGAACTCGCCCGGCTCAAGCTCGAAGATGCCGCCGGAGGAAGGACAGAATGCAAAGAACACCCTTCCGTCGCCGTAGAGGAGCGGCTTTTCCCTCACTTGCTTTCCCATTTCACCACGCCCCAGTTGTCCCCCTCGCTGCTCAGGTCTTCCTCATCAATATCGAGCAGCCCGATGCTTCTCCACAGCGGGTCGCTGTGGAGTTCTTTGAGGAGCTTTTTGGTGGCTTTCTTTTTCCCGGCCTCTCCTGCCACTTCCGGCACCACCACCAATTTACGCCCCCTCCTTAAATAGCTTCCACCCCCGCCAAAACCCTTAAAAGCCTAAGAGTTTTAGGATAACCTAACAGAGAAGAGCGGTGGGAACATGCTGGAGAACTTTATCTCAAACCTCTCTCAGTGGTTGCTCTCGATATCCGGAGGGAGTATAACATGGGTGGCCTTTTACGCCGGCCTCTTCGTGGCCATCATGACTTCCCTAGGCGCTCTGCTGGCGATTTTCGCGAAGAACATCCCGGAGAAGGGCGTTGACTTCTCGCTGAGCTTTGCCGCGGGGGTTATGATAGTCGCTTCCTTCACCTCGCTGATTCTCCCCGCGATAGAGAGCACGGGCTCCTTCTCGCCGGCGGGAATAGGTATAGCCCTCGGCGTCCTGCTCATCTATGCAATAGACCGCTTTCTCCCTCACGAGCACCTGGTTAAGGGCTATGAAGGACCGAAGTCCATGAAAGACCGCCTCAGAAAGGTCTGGCTCCTCGTTATAGCGGTCATAATCCACAACCTGCCCGAGGGACTCGCCGTTGGAACCTCTATAGTCTACAACCTCCAAGTCGGCCTGATCACGGCGATAGCGATAGGGGTACAGGACTTCCCGGAGGGAACCGTCGTCTCGCTCCCCCTTGCTACACTCCAGAAGAAGAGGCTCCAGCCGATAGCTATGGGAGTCCTCAGTGGCTTTGCCGAGATGGTCATGGTTCTGGTAGGTGCTTACTTCTTCACGGCCTTCAGCGGGTTACTGGCTTACGGCCTTGGACTGGCGGGTGGAGCGATGCTCTACGTCACTGTGAAGGAGATGATACCCGAGATATACAGGAGGGAGGAAAGCGAGACGCTCGTAACCCTCGGCTTCTTCGCGGGTTTCTACGTCATGCTCTTCCTCGACTCGATGCTAGGATGAGTTCGACGGTTTCCCTCACCTTTTTCTCGTACTCTTCCTTTGAACCGTCGTTGACGAGCATGTAGTCGGCCATCGCTATGACGTTCCCTATTCCGAACTTCAGCTCCTTCCAGTCCCTCTCCTCGAACTCCTCCCATGTCTTCGGGTCATCGTGCCTGCCCCTCTTCCTGAGCCTCTCAAAGCGCTGTCTCGGCGGCGTGTGAACGGCGATGATAACTATTTCCTCGCCCGGAAAGGCGCTCCTGAAGGTTCCGACCTCGTCGAGCGAGCGGACGCCGTCAACGACGACAACGTTGCTTCCCTCAAGGAGCTCTCTAATTCTCACGACGGCGAGCTTTGCCACCGCGTTCTGGCCGAGCTCCTGTCTCAGGCGGATGCTCACCTTGGCAACGTTCTCCTTCGTCAGCTCAAGGCCACGCTTTACCGTTTCTTCCCTCACGATGTCGCCAAGAGAAACGCTTGGAACGCCTCTCCTCTCGAACTCCTTCACGATTTTACTCTTACCAGAGCCGGGCATCCCTGTGATTATCACAATCATTGTGCCCACCCTTGCTAGGACAGGAGTATCTTAAAAAACTTAGGCTCCGTTAGGAGCGCAAAATTTTTTAAGGTTCACCAACAAAACCGTTAAGGTGAACGCCATGAACGTCCACTGGTTTATCCTCGGACTCATCGTGACGTTTATCGTAAACATACCGTTCGGTTTCTGGAGGGCGCACGCAAAGAGAACCGGCAACAAAGTCGAGTGGGCTCTAGCGGTTCACCTACCCGTTCCTCTGGTCGTTCTCATGCGCTACCTAGCCGGACTGAGCTGGAACCTCGAAGGGGCACCTCTAATCCTCACCTTCGTTCTGGCTTACTTCCTCGGCCAGAGGACAGGTGGAAGGCTCTACAGCAGTGCGCACGAGCGCGGTCTCAACCCGGGCAGGAGCATAACCGTCCTCTGGAGCGGGAACGTGGAGGAGGCTATTTGAAAAAGTCTTCCAGTGTTTTTCTCCTCTTCTCCGCCCTTCCCTTGAGCTCCCTCCCGATGTTTAGGTGCCTGTATATTCCCTCAAGGACTTTAACGCCTATCCCCTCAACCTTCAGAAGCTCGGCAGGCTTCGCCCGCGCTATTTCCTCGACGGTTCTGAAGCCAGCGTTGTATAAGGCTCGGGCCCTCTTCCTTCCGATGTTCGGCAGTTTGACAAGCTCAAGGAGCTCCTCGCGAACACCATGCCTCAGGCGGAGGTGAAGGTCACGCAGGTAGTTGAGGACGTCCTCCTTTGGCTCGAACAGCTTGTAGAGCTCTATGAGGGAATACATCAGCCAGTCCGCTAGCTCAAGGATTCTGTAGAGGTCGCCGGGCTCTATGTTGTAGGTCTCGTATATCCTCGCCTCCGGAACCTCGTTTATCCAGTCGAGGAGGACTTTGGCCGTTTTCACCTGCCCGAGGAAGCCTTGGAAGCGCGAGTCCTCGTAGTAGGGTATCTCGGAGTAGATGTGCTCCTCCATCTCGTAGGCGAGATCAAGGTAGTCCTCCATCTCCCGCCTCCTAGCCGTTAAAGTTGCCATATCCGGGGTCGAGGCTATGAGCTGAAATACTCCGAAGGGGTTGGGGTTTTTCTCGATCTTTGGGAACGCGTCCCTGAACTTTTTGGCCGTAAGGGGGTCGATGTAGAGCTGTGAAGTCCTTTTTCCGAAGGGAAGGGGAATAAAGCTGTCGTTCACGTCCATATCTATGAATTCGTTCTCGATGAGGAAGTAAACGATGTCCCTGGCCTTGTATTCGAGCGAGGCTGTATCTCCCCTTTGGTGGGCGTAGAAGGTTCTCTCAAGGAAGGAAACCAGCCCGCGGAAGTTTTCAACTCCGAAGTTGGTTATCAAAGCCAGAACCTGACTCCTAAAAGCCTGTTCGTTGGCGAGCATTGAGAAGAGCTTCTCCGGCTTTCCGCGGATGTACTTCTCGATGAGCTTCTTTGGCTCCTCGATTCTGGCAACTATGATTGCCTCGCCAACTTTATCGTACTTCGGCCTACCAGCTCGACCCATCATCTGCTGAATTTCGAGGACGGGAATATCTACCCAGCCGAAGTTGGAGTAGCGCTTGGTGTCGCGGATTATAACGCGGAAGGCGGGGAGGTTTAGTCCGGCCGAAAGTGTCGGCGTCGCCGTTATTACCTTGATCAAGCCATCTCTGAAGGCGTCCTCTATAAGAGTTCTCTCCGCCCTCCCAAGGCCAGCATGATGGAAGGCCACGCCGCCCTTCAGGGCCTTCTTCAACTTTTCTGTCGTCGGGTTGTCCTCTATGCCAGAAACGAGCTCCTCAAGTGCCCTCTTTTCCGGCTTTGTCAAGAGTCTGGAGACCTTGGAGGAGAGGGCTACCGCCTCCTTTTCGGCTGAACGCCTCGTGTTCACGAAAACCAGGGCCTGTTTACCCCTCTTTACGGCATCTATCGCCAAACTCTCCCAGTTTTCAGGGTAGCGGTCTATTTTCCCATCCTCCCAGAAGAGGGTCCCGAGGTGGAAGACGCCTTTCCTCAGTTCAACCGGACGCCAGTCGCTGACCACAAGCTCAGCTTTAAGCCACTCGGCCAGCTCCTCGGCGTTCCCAACGGTCGCGCTCAACGCTAAAATCTGCGCCCTGTCAAGGAGATGCGTTAATATCATCTCAAGCGTCGCTCCCCTGTCGTAGGAGCCTATGAGGTGGACTTCATCGGCCACAACCAGCTTGACGTCCCTCACCCAGCTCGGCCTGTGTCTTAGGAGGGAGTCGAACTTCTCAGCGGTGGCGACTATTATGTCGTACTTCCCGAGCCACTCGTCCGTTGAGTCGTAGTCACCTGTGGTAGCCGCTACCCTGATTCCAAGCTTCTCCCACTCCTTGAATTCGCGGTATTTTTCTTCGGCAAGGGCCTTGAGCGGAACTAAATAGACTGCCTTTCCACCCTCCTTCAAAAGCTTGTTAATCATGACTATCTCGCTCACGAGGGTTTTCCCGCTCGCCGTCGGAATGGCCAGAACGAGGTTTTTGCCCTCCAAAACGCCCGTTTTAAGCGCCTCCGCCTGCGGCGGATAAAGCTCCTCTATGCCCCTCTCCTTGATGACCCGCTTTATCCTCTCGTCAACGGGGAGTTCATCAACCTTCATCTTCACCGCAAGGCTTATTGAGGGCTGGGTTAAATACCTTTGGGATTGCCATGGAGGTTCCCCTCATACTCTTTAGGACAGCGCGCGGGAGGTTCGCCGTAGATGCATACTTCACAGAGTTCGTCTCCCTCGAACCTAGGAAGGTCCTTCTCATAAAGGACCCCTCAAAGGAGGCCCTTTCGGAAACCGCTGGGAGACCCCTACCCGTTCTCCTCAGGGAAGATGTTGGGGAGTTCCTTAGAAGACTTTTCCTAACACTTGAAGAGTCTTCCCGAGAGGCGAGGGATAGAAGGATCTCCCACCTCAGGAGGTGGAACGTCCTCAGGATAATCGGCATACCCACTGGTCACAGCAGACACATCGCAACCGACGAGAGACTGGGAGAAATTGAGCGGGAGAGCTCCTTCGGGCTCGCCCTTCTCAAGGGTATTCTGGGAGTCACGTCCTCCGGGGAGCTTGCAAAAGTTCCAATCATTGGAGAGGGGGTTGCATACAGAAAACTCTGGGTGGAGGACGGAAAAGTTAAAAGCCCAGCTGGGGAGGACACTGTTTACACTGGCCTCCTCAGGAAGGATTCGATCTTCAGAACGGCCTTTTTCTCGGCTCTCTTCAGAGATACTCTCTTCCCAAGGGAAATGGAAGAGAGAGGTCAGGCCTTCCCGTAGAGCCAGCAAGCGACGTAGTGATCTTTCTCAACCTCGACCAGCGGCGGTTCCTTCTTGTCGCAGAGACCGGCCTTGGCAAAGGGGCATCTCGGGTGGAAACGACATCCAGAAGGCGGGTTTATGGGACTCGGAGGCTCACCCTTTACCTCCATCTTCTTTTTCTTCTTAGCCAGCTCGGGGTCGGGTATCGGTATGGCCGAGAGGAGCATCTGGGTGTACGGGTGGAGCGGATTGTCGAATATCTTCTCAGCCGGGCCAACCTCGACGAGCTTGCCGAGGTACATGACTCCCATCCTGTGGCTCATATACTTGACAACGCCGAGGTCATGGCTTATGAAGAGGTATGAGAAACCGTGCTTCTTCTGTAGGTCTTTGAGGGTGTTGAGGATATTGGCCTGAACAGAGACGTCGAGGGCCGAGGTTGGCTCGTCCAAGACGACGAAGTCCGGCTTAAGGGCAAGTATTTTGGCGAGGGCTATTCTCTGCCTCTGTCCGCCCGAGAACTCATGGGGATAACGATAGAGGTGCATCTCGTTTAATCCAACGCTCTCAAGGAGCCTTATCACGAAGTCCTCGGGGTCATCAACCTCTATCCCGTGGAACTTCACGGGCTCCATTATAATGTTGAACACTGTCTGCCTCGGGTCGAGGGAGGAGTAAGGATCCTGGAACATTATCTGGGCGTGTCTTCTGAACCAGAGCATCTCCTTGCCCTTAAGCTTTGTGACGTCTTTTCCGTTGAAGACTATCTTGCCCTCGGTAGGCTCGATGAGGCGGAGTATTGTCCTGCCCGTTGTAGTCTTTCCGCAACCGCTCTCGCCAACGAGGCCGAAGGTCTCACCGGGGTAGATTTCGAAGTCTATTCCATCAACCGCCTTCACCCAGCCAACCGTCCTGAGGAGACTCCTAACGGGGAAGTACTTTTTCAGTCCTTCAACTTTGAGCACTGGCTCCATCGTAATCACCTCAGTAGAGATGGCAGGCCACCCAGTGGCCCGGCTCTATCTCTTTAAGCTCGGGAACTTCCTTTCTACAACGTTCCTCGGCAAAGGGACACCTTGGATGGAAGCGACAGCCCTTCGGTGGTGTTATGAGGTTTGGAACTGTTCCAGGGATGCTTTCAAGCCTCTCAATCTTCTTGAGGGGATTCGGAACCGCTCTGAGGAGTGCAACCGTGTATGGGTGGAGGGGATTGTGGAATATCTGCTCAACGCTCCCTATCTCGACGACCTTCCCAGCGTACATGACGACGACGCGCTGTGCAGTCTCTGCGACAACACCGAGGTTGTGGGTGATAAGCAAAACTGTCGCATTGTACCTCCTCTTCAGCTCGTTGAGAAGTTCAAGTATCTGCGCCTGAACCGTAACATCCAAGGCCGTGGTCGGCTCGTCAGCTATGAGAAGCCTAGGGTTGTTGGCTATCCCAATCCCTATGACGACCCTCTGCTTCATTCCACCGCTGAGCTCGTGGGGGTAGTTTTTGACGCGCCTCTCCGGGTCTGGGATGAGAACTTCCCTGAGAATGTTAACGGCCCTCGCTATGCCCTCCTTTATGTTCCTGACCTTCCCATGGACTTCCATGGCCTCGCCTATCTGGTAGCCGACCGTGTAGAGTGGATCGAGGGACGAGTGAGGATCCTGAAAGATGTAGGCTATCTCATTACCCCTAATCTCCCTTATCTCCTCCTCACTGAGTTTGAGAATGTCAACGGTCGAGCCATCGTCCCGATGGTAGATGACCTGCCCGCTGACTATCCTTCCGGGGCTTTCTATGAGCTGTGTTAATGCTCTGGACGTTACGCTCTTTCCACAGCCGGTTTCACCAACGAGTGCCAGTGTCTCACCGCGGTATATGTCGAAGGACACGTTCTCTATAGCCTTGACAACGCCGGCGTAGGTGTAGAAGTAAACGCTGAGATTCTTGATCTCTACGATTGGCTCAGGCACTGGACTCACCCCCCTCAGCCTTCTTCTTGAGTTTGAACTCAAGGCTCCTTCTCGTTCTCGGGTCAAGGATGTCTCTGAGACCGTCTCCAAGTAGGTTCCAGCCAAGGACGACGGTGACGATGACTATTCCCGGAAAGGCAACAAGCCACCAAGCCTGAGGGAAGTACTGAGAACCTTGGTTGATGAGATTACCCCAGTCCGGTATCGGTGGCACCGCACCGAGGCCGAGGAAGCTTAGACCTGCCTCGGTCAGAATAACGCCACCGAAGTCCATGGTTATCATGACCAGTATCGGACCTATTATGTTGGGGAGGATGTGCCTGAAGAGTATCGTCCTCGTTGGAAGACCCACAGCCCTCGCGGCCTCAACGTAGAGGTTCTCCTTCTCGGTCAGCGTTGAACCTCTGGCCACCCTCGCGTAGCCCGGCCACCACACGATGACGAGGGCCACAAAAACTGCAAGGAGCTTTCCGAGGTTGTTGACGTCCCTTGCGTGCAGTGCGAAGAGTTTAAGGGTGAGCGTCTGGGCCCAGGTATGGGCGTTCAAAAAGTTCTGTATCCTAGTCGGCAGGACTGCCGAGAGGGCTATCGCCAAGATGAGTCCAGGGAAGGCAAGGAACATGTCGGTTATACGCATTATGGTCTCATCGACTTTTCCACCGTAGTAGCCCGAGATGAGGCCGAGGACAATCCCTATCGTGGGGCCTATAAGGATGATAAAGATATCAAGCACCAAAGCCGTTCTGGCCCCCGCGAGGAGTATGCTGACTATGTCCCTCCCGTAAACGTCCGAACCCAGGACGTAGTGGATGTTTGTTGTGTAGTGGATGATGTAGCCCTTCTCTATTGTGGTCACGTTGAGGAAGTAAGTAGACCCCGGAGGGGCCAGCTGAGTGGAGAAGTTGTAGTTCACCGGGAAGAAATCATACGACCAGGGGGCCATGTATGGGCCGAATATTCCAAGGATGATGTAAACTATCACTATGAAGAGGCCGAGCAGAGTGGGAGGCGAGCGGTTCATTGCGTACGCCATTAGCTTCCATTCCTTTATTTTTGACTGGTTCCTTCTCTTCCAGTCCTTTTTGAACAGGTTGATAAAAGAGGCGAAGGCATCTATTATCCTGTCGCTCGTCCTGTCTAGTATGGTCATCTCGTACTCTTCCCTCTCTTCGAACTCCTCAACATTTTCAGGCATTATGATCACCTCAGAACCTCACCCTCGGGTCTATGATTGCGTAGAGTATGTCCGCTATCAGGTTGGCGGTAACGAAGACTATTGCATAGAGGAAGGTGACACCTATTAAGGCCGGGAAGTCCAAGTACATTATCGCCTGAAGGGCGTAGCGACCTATTCCCGGAAGGTTGAATATCGTCTCGGTAATTGGTGTCCCTGCCAAGAGACCGCCGAACTGGAGGGCGAGAATGGTGATTACTGGAACCAATGCGTTCTTCAGAACGTGGCGATAGAGTCTCATCTTGGGCACGCCCTTGGCCTTGAGAAAGAGCGTGCTGTCCCTGCTGTATGCCTCAAGGAAAGAGTTTCTGGTAAACCTCATGAGAACACCCGCTGCGGCTATACCCAGCGTAAATCCCGGGAGCCAGAAACGCTCGACCTGCTGAACGAAGTTGCCCCAGTCTAGGGTCAGTAGGGCATCTATGACAGGCACATGGGTTATCTTGTGCGGTGGGCCCGGAGGTATTCCAGCGAGCGTCGTTGCGTTCCAGTGCAGGAAGAAGAGCCAGATGAAAAGGTATGCTATGACGTAAATTGGCGTCGAGATGAAGATTAGGGCGAGTATTCTCAAGGCCATATCCGTTGCAGAGTTCCTCTTCAGGGCGGAGATTATGCCCAGGGGAAGCCCCATTATAATAACGAATAGGAAGGCGAAGAGCGCCAGCTGGAAGGTCACGACAAAACGGTTACCTATGTTGTCAAAAACCGGCTCCTGATTCAAGGGGTCGAGCAGGCTGTTTGTAAAGAGGCCTTTAACCAAGAACCAGTACTGATCATACCAGGGCTGGTCGAGATGGTATTCCTTCTTTATCATCTCAACAGCGGCCTGGGAGGCCTTTTCTCCTCCGGCCCAGGCCTTTACGGGGTTCGCCGGTATGACGTACGCAATAATGAAAACAATCAGAGTTACACCTATCAACGTCGGTATGAACGTTAAGCCCCTTCTCACCAGGAACTTTTCGAGCCCTGCCACCACAGTTCCCTCCGTGGAGATTTTAAAGGAAAAGAAAAGAAACTCAAGCCTTCAGCCAGATATTATCTCGTAATTCAGACTGTCGAAGACCACGGCGCTCTGGAGGAACGGACCGACGTAGTCGTCCGGGTCGAGGAAGTCCGGGGCCCATCCGACTATGTAGACGTCGAAGTCACCGCTTGCGGTCTTGCTGAGGAGTGTTGGCCATGAGAGCGGAGTAACCGATATCTTGAAGCCGAGCTGTCCCCATGTGTTCTGGAGGAGCGTTGCTATCTTCTCACGCTGGGTGTTTCCAGTGTTGTAGTATATCGTCAGAGTGTACTTCTTAGGATCAATTCCCGCCTTCTGGATAAGCTGGAGGGCCTTAGCGAGGTTGTACTTGTACTTGATAACGTTGTACTCGGTGTAGCCGAGCCATCCAATCGGTATCGGGCCGTAGTTCGGAACCATGTATCCCCTGTAAACTGCGTTGTATATCTGGTCGTAGGGTGTTGCCCAGGCCAGCGCCTGCCTGACGAGCTCGTTGTTGAGCGGTTCCTTGGCGGCGTTGAGAACTATGAAGACCATGTCGGGCGTAACGAAGGAATCAATCTTGGACTGGAACTTGTCGAGGGTGAGTCCCTTGACGGCGTCAAGCCTGTCCACAGGAACGGCAACGATATCGGCGACTCCCTTCTGGAAGAGGCTTATGCGCGTGGTGGTATCATCGGAGAGGACGTAGATAACACGCTTGGTCGTGACGAGGTTGGGGTTCTTGGACTCAAGCTTCTTCCAGACGCTGGCGTTCCAGTAGTAGGGGTTCCTCTCAAGGACGATATAGCTGTTCTGCTTGGCCTCCTTGATGTAGAACGGACCGGTAAAGACGCCTATCATGTTGTCCTGAAGCATCTTGTGTATCGGGTCGTTGGAGCCTTCCTGAACGTACTTTGACCATACCCAAGGCTTCTTACCCCAGTCAGAGGCCTTCATGGCATCCTCATACTTGTCGCCGAGCAGGTACTTGGCGGGTATGACCATGAGATACGGGTCGGCCAGAACGCTCAGGATACCGCCGTATGGGTGCGGCAGGACGAGCTTGTAGACACCGGCGGTAGGTCCGGAGTAGCCGAAGAACTGCAGGAGCTCGTTGAGGCTCTTAACCTCCTTGGTCTTTCCGTTGAAGTCGGCAATGATTCCTCCTGACTGGAGCTCCTTCTGGAACTCGTCCTCGCTCATGGCATAGCTCTTGTTGAGATCGGTGTAAGTGGCTAGCATCCAGTTGACCGAATAGCCGGCCCTGAGGACGCGCCAGAACTCGAACTCAACGTCGGTTGCGTTGATCGTGTAAGTTGTTCCGCTCTTCGGGTCGTAGGCCTTAACGTCGCCCCTTATGACGAAGTACCAGACTGTTCCGTCCTTGTTGTGGGCCCAAGCAACAGCGAGATCCGGTGAGACCTTGGTCGTCTCGTCCTCCCAGTAGGTGACGAGAGTGTCGCCGACGTTGTGGTAGAGGGCCCAGCCAAAGGTCTCGTAGTCAAAAGCAGGATCGAACGACCTTGGCCATCCAAAGGTTGCCTCGACTATCGTTCCGGGCTCATTCTTGTAGTCACCTATTCCTATCGAGACGCTCGGGGCGTCCTTGTCTTCCATGACGAGATCCCAGCGCGGTGCGAGGACCGGGTTGTAGTACCAGTTGTGCACCCAGTTCCAGTAAACACGGGCCGCCTTGGCATCACCAAGGATTATCTCGGGGACTTCTCTGTTGGCGAGAATATACAGGGCACTGTAGAGTGCTCCCCTGATGTTGGGGTCCGTAACCTTTCTAGCGAGCTGTATCAGAGCGTCCATTCTGGGATCACGGAGGAAGGCAGGGTTTATCTGGCCAAATCCTTGCTGGTTCTTCATTAACTCCTGTATGCTCGGGGTCTTTTCCTTGTTGGCCTTGTAGGAGACCACAATGACGGGCTTATTCGGAAGGTTCGAGACCTTGGCACCGCTTCCCTCGGGACCAACAACAACGACGTATTTTTCGGTGTCAACAACGGTAGCGTTGGAGAGGTGCGCCTCAATGTATTTTATAGCCTTAGAGGTGGTGGCACTTACACTTGAAGAAGTCGTCTGGGTCGCTTGAGTTGTGGAGGATGTTCCCCCTGTCTGTCCAATTGTTGTGGTGGTGCCCTTCTGGCCACCACCTACACAGCCACTGGCCGCTACGCTAAAAGCGACCAAAAAAACGACCAACAGGGCCAGAGTCGTTTTAGCCCTCATGTTGTTCACCTCTGAGCAGTGAGGCGTATTATGATACTCTTAACCCATAATTAAATCTTTCGATACCACTATTATCACAATGATGAACATCTGGGTAGAGACGCTATCTACGAAAAGCTTAAATGAGCAGGGAGACAAATAAGAAACGAGAAAACTCCGGCGGTGATGCCCATGGTTAGGTCGTATGTGTTGCTTACTGTGGAAATAGGGAAGGTCGAGAGCGTCATTGAGGCGCTCAAGCAGATACCGGGCGTTACCAGAGCCGACGCAGTGACGGGTCCCTACGATGCAATAGTCCACATCGAGGCCAAGGACCTCGGAGAACTGACTAGGAAGATACTCCACGACATCCACAACATAGACGGCGTCATAGACACTACTACAGCCATAGTCGTCGAGATGGAAGAAGAGGAGTGAACTACCTTCTCTTCCTCTTGGACTTGCCCTTTGCCCTAGTCCGAGCTCTAAGCTCTCTAATCTTCTCCGCTATAAGTTTAAGCGTTTTTCCCTTCCCGTAGGGGCTCTCAACAATCAGCATCCCCCTCGTTCTGAGCTCCTCGTCGAGCCCGGAAAGCCTTGGGTTCAGCTTTTCCGGGGCTTTTTCAATGATCTTAAAACCAAGGCTCAGCACGGCGTCTTCAACCTCTCCAAGGTTTGGTGAATCAACGGCAACGCTCTTCTTGACGGCCCTTCCGTACTTCCTGCTCAGGCGTGCGTCCACCTCACTAGGCCACACCACGAACCTCATTCTCCCACCCGACAAGGTTAAAAGACCCGGGCGTTAAAAACCCTTCTGGTGGGAAGAATGGAAGACACACTCGAAAAGCTTCTCCTCGGAGAGGCCCTCAGGGGCGACGTGGTCATAATCGAGTACTCCTCCCTAACCCCAGTTGAGAGAACTGCCTGGGGCAAACTGGTTCCGCTCCTCAAGGCCAATGGCAACCTCGTGATAACGGACTTCTTCGGCATAGGGGACACCCTGTTCAGGAAATACCTCCGCAGGCTTCCGGGAAAGGCCTATTCCGAGTTCGTCGAGCTTATAAAGGACATCAAGGTTATCAAAATAGGGCCCGGAGCGACTACTTATGGGGAGATACTCGACGAGATGGTGCCAACATACGATCCCCACATCTTCCTGAAGAACTACCACGCCATAATGAGCAGGATTAGCAGGTTACCCCAGAAGCCCAAGTTTCTGCTGAGCTTTGGGCTGAGTCACTACGCCCGCTTCAACCCGGATGGTGCCCTTAAATCAATAATAACGGCCGTTACCAATATCCCGATGGAAGACCTCATAGGAGTTCATCTTGTAAACAAGGACATCCTTACAAGAGAAAACCTTGCCGTCTTTGAGGAGATAGCGACCTTCGTCCTAGATGTCAGCGACACCCAAGTGCTCATCCTCAAGGACGGTGGGGTCGGTGATTGAAGAGGGCTCCCCCGTTCTACTGATAGACCCGAGGGGCAAGCGCTACCTCGTGAGGGCCAAGGACAGAGAGTTCCACACAGATTTGGGGATACTCCAGTTAGGGGAGCTTATAGGGAAGCCCTACGGAACGAGGATAGAGAGCCACAGGGGAGAGACATTCGTCGCGATAAAACCGGACATCAACGACATCATAGCCAAAATGCGAAGGGGCCCCCAGATAGTCCACCCGAAGGATGCTGGGATAATAATAGCCTACGCTGGCATCTCTCCCGGAGATACCGTTATAGAGGCCGGAGCCGGAAGCGGAGCGTTAACACTTTTCCTGGCCAACGCCGTCGGCCCCTCTGGAAGGGTCATCAGCTACGAGGTGAGGAAGGACTTCTACGAGATAGCTAAGAGGAACGTGGAGCTGGCCGGCTTTTCCGAGAGGGTTATCCTGAAGAACAGGAGCATATACGACGGAATAGATGAAGAGAGGGCCGACCACATAGTCCTCGACCTTCCCCAGCCGGAGAACGTTTTGCCCCATGCGGTTGACGTTCTACGACCGGGTGGCTACTTTGTAGCTTACACCCCCTGCGCGAACCAAGTGCATCGCTTCTACCGGGCCCTCGAGGAGTTCAGGGAGCACTTCCTGAGGGTCATGACCGTGGAGGTTCTCGTAAGGGAGCAGGAGGTAAAGCGGGAGTGCATGAGGCCAAGAACCATGATGCTGGCCCACACCGGCTACATGACCTTCCTCAGGAAGCTGTAGGTTCTTCCTCGGGGTAAAGGTAGTAAGCGAAAAGCCACGCGATGACCATGATGGCAAGGGAAACCGGCAGAGGGTCTTTTATGGCGTTCCTGAGAAAGCTCACGTTGCCGTATAGAACGGGCAGGAACATACCCAAGGCTGTAATAATAACAAAGGCCATGTAAACGGCCCTTCTCATTCTCCACACCTCCCTCCGTTATCCCCATGCCTTAAAAGTGTTTCCTTCACCTTTCAAAATCTCAGCCCGAAATCCCTTCGGGGTTGTTAACCAAAGGTTGAGCACATATTTATAAACACCTAAGGTTCACTTCACTCAGATGCTCAGCTTTGAGCTCATGTACGGAGGTGTTCATTGTGGGGTACACGATACTCGACAAGAAGGAGCTCGCCATGAAGGAGGTGTGGTATAAAATCCACGCTCCCCACGTGGCCAGGAAGGTTCAACCGGGGCAGTTTGTCATAGTCAGGGCATTCCCGAACGGTGAGAGGATTCCGCTCACCCCCATAAGATGGGATAGGGAGGAGGGCTGGATAGAGCTCGTGACCTTCGTCAGGGGAAAGACGACCCTCAGGATGGCAAACGAGCTGAAACCGGGCGACGAGCTTCTCAACGTCGCCGGCCCGCTCGGGAACCCTGCGCCAATGAAGAAGTTTGGGAAGATACTGGCCATAGGCCTCATCACCGGAATGGTAGAGGTCTTTCCGATAGCGAGAGCCTGGCAGGAGCTTGGAAACGACGTTACGACCCTCCACGTTACCCCAAAACCGATGGTGATCCTGAAAGAGGACATAGAAGACTCGGTATCAAGGCACATAGTTGAGGACTTCGACCTCCAGCCCGGCTGGGGAATGAACGAGATTGCCCAAGAGCTCGTGAGGAGGGCCGTTGCAAAGGTTAAGGAACTCCTTGAGAGCGAGCAATGGGATTTGGTCTTCATAGTCGGCCCGGCGGGTGGCCAGAAGGCCGTCTTCAACGTCGTGAAAGAGTACGGCATACCGATGGAGGCCGACCTTCACCCGATTATGGTAGATGGAACCGGTATGTGCGGTTCCTGCCGTGTTACCGTCGGCGGAGAGGTCAAGTTCGCTTGCATAGACGGGCCCGGCTTCGACGCCTACAAGGTCAACTGGGACGAGCTCATACACAGGGTCGGCTTCTACACGGATATGGAAAGGAGGGCCCTTGAGGAGTACCTCAAGTCCCTAAGGGGTGAGTGAAATGGCGAGAAAGAGACCAAAGCTCATCAAGGAAAGGGTTCCGACCATAGAGAGACCCCCCGAGGAGAGGATACACGACTTCAAGGAGGTCAACCTCGGCTATACTTTTGAGCTTGCCGTGAAAGAGGCAGAGAGGTGCCTCCAGTGTCCCGCTAACTACGCCCCCTGTATCAAGGGCTGTCCCGTTCACATCAACATTCCGGGCTTCATAGGCAAGCTCGTCGAATACCGCGACAACCCGGACAAAGCAGTAAAAGAGGCACTCAACGTCATCTGGGCCTGCAACTCCCTCCCGGCAACCACAGGTAGGGTCTGCCCGCAGGAAGACCAGTGTGAGATGAACTGTGTCATGGGTAAAGTGGGAGACAAGATAAACATAGGTAAGCTCGAAAGGTTTGTTGCCGACTACGCGAGGGAACACGGCATAGACGAGGAGCTACTCTTTGAGATAGTCCCCACAATAGAGAAGAAGGGCCAGAGCGTTGCGATAATCGGTGCCGGACCCGCTGGACTCACCGCCGCTGGCGAGCTGGCGAAGCTGGGATATGATGTTACCATCTACGAGGCGTTGCACGAGCCCGGAGGAGTCCTGATGTACGGCATTCCCGAGTTCAGACTGCCCAAGGACATAGTCGAGAAGGAAATCGAGAAGCTGAGGAAGCTCGGCGTTAAAATCCTCACAGATCATATCGTTGGAAAGACCGTGACCATCGAGGAGTTGCTTGAGGAATACGATGCCGTCTTCATAGGCTCCGGCGCTGGAACGCCGAGGCTCGTAAACGCTCCCGGGGTTAACCTCAACGGCATCTATACAGCGAACGAGTTCCTAACAAGGGTCAACCTCATGAAGGCCTACCTGTTCCCGGAGTATGACACACCCGTCAAGGTCGGGAAGAAGGTCGTCGTTATAGGCGCCGGAAACACCGCTATGGACGCCGCTAGAAGCGCAAGGCGCTTTGGGGCTGAGGTTACAATAGCCTACCGCCGTGGCGAGGAGGACGTCTCGGCGAGAGAGGAAGAGGTCGCCCACGCCAAGGAGGAGGGCATAAAGTTCGTTTACTTCGTTAATCCCGCTGGTTTTATAGGCGACGAGAACGGCAACGTCAAAGCGGTTAAGTTCGAGAAGATGATGCCCCTTGAGGAGAGGGATGCGAGAGGGAAGAGAAAGATAAAGGGAACCGGCGAGAACGTGACGATTGAGGCAGACACCGTAATCATAGCAATTGGTAAGCACCCGAACAGGCTGATCATCAACACCCCCGGCCTTGAAGTCGATAAGCGCGGTAAGATAGTCGTTGACGAGAACCTGATGACGAGCATTCCCGGTGTTTTCGCTGGCGGTGACGCGATAAGGGGCGAGGCAACCGTTATCTTAGCGATGGGAGACGGGAGAAAAGCTGCAAAGGCAATCCACGAGTACCTCACGAAGAAGAGGGAAGAGAAGGCGAACGCCTAATCTTCATTTTCTTTTCTACCTAAAGCACGCCTCTAATATCGGGTCAGCAACGTCGCCAAGGCCTTTATAGAGCACTTTACCAGCGTTCCCGTCAGGGTAATCCCAAACGGCGTTGACGACGAGGTCTTCAGGCCACTCGGCCAAAAGGAAAAGGAGCGCGTGAAGGAAGGGCTCGGGATTGAGGGGCGCGTTGTTCTATACGTCAGCAGGATGTCGTTCAGGAAAGGGCCTCACCTCCTCCTCAACGCCTTCCAGAACCTTGCTAAAGAGATTGATGACGTAACCCTTGTAATGGTAGGCTCGGGCGAGATGCTGCCCTTCCTGAAGGCGCAGGCGAAGTTCTTAGGAATTGAAGACAGGGTTGTCTTTACTGGCTACGTGCCCGGGAATACCCTTCCCAAACTGTTCGGGATGGCAGACGTCTTCGTTCTCCCCTCAACCACTGCTGAGGCCTTTGGCATAGTCATCCTCGAAGCCATGGCCTCGGGAATTCCGGTTGTGGCAACCAACGTTGGTGGGATTCCAGAGGTAATTAAGAAAAGCAGGAGTGGAATTCTCGTTCCCCCCGGAGATGAAGTAGCTCTTAAGAATGCAATTCACACACTGCTCTCGGCCGAAAATCTGAGAAGGGATCTTGGAAAGGCGGGAAGAAGAGCTGTCGAAAGGGAGTACTCTTGGAAAGTTGTGGCCTCGAAAATAGAAGCTGAGTATGACAAAATCCTCACGACCCTAAAATAACCCCACGTTAAAAAGCCGAGTGGCGATGACGAGCCCTGGAGTGGCTGAGGGGTGATGAAGGACATACTGGCCGAGCCAAATCCTTTTAACCTCTCCCTTCAACCTTAAAACGAGCGATGACGACCTCTAGGGTATCTGAGGGAATGATGAAAAAATAGAGCCGAGCTCACTCCTCCAGCTCCTCAATCTCCTCAAAGATTTCCTCGAACTTCTTGAAGTCCTCGGTTTTCGCGAGGAGGGTCACGAACTCGTCTATCTCGGCCTTCTCAAGGAACGCTCCGGCCAGAAGCTTTCCAGTGTAGCGGTTGTTTTTAATCTCCCAGAACATGTAGAACTCCGGGAAGTTCTCCTTTATCTTCCTGTAGGCCACGCCGTACTTCGAATCCTTAAGCGGGTTCTGCTCAAGGTAGAAGTGGCCGGGTTCGAGCTCTATCAGGTGGAGAAGCGCCCCCCTTTTGGTCTTTACGAGCTTTACCTTAACGTCCCATTCCTTCAGGACTCTCATCGAAACCACCGGGAAGAATAGGGAAAGGGACTACTTAACTCTTCCTCAGAGGCTTTCGAGATATTTCGCGTAGGCCTCGGCATCCATTAGCTCCTTGAGTTCCTCCTCAAGGTTGCTCGGCCTGAGCTTGGCTATCCAGTTCTCGTAGGGGTCTTCATTGAGCAACTCGGGGGAGTCCTCAAGCTCCTCGTTGACCTCTATGACCTCCCCGCTGACCGGGGCGTAGACCTCGGAGACGGCCTTGACGCTCTCAATTTCGCAGAGAACGTCGCCCTTGCTGACCTCCTTTCCAACCTCGGGGAGTTCAACGTAGGCCAAATCGCCGAGCTCCTTCTGGGCGTAGTCGGTTATGCCAACGAGAACGGTTCCGTCCTCAAGAACCTGGGCCCACTCGTGATCCTTGGTGTAGTAGAGGCCCTCCTTGACCTTGTATTCGCCAACCTCAATCATGAACATCACCGCTCGGTGTAACAGGTTTGACCATTTAAACCTTTCTCGAAAAGGAAAGTCTTATATCCTTTCCCAGGAAGAGAGAGTGGGTTCTGAGGAGGGTGATGGGGTGCAGATAATCGGCTACGTCATGGCCATAATAGCCGTGGGCAGGTTTCTCGCTGAGGTCTTCGAGAGGCTGGGCTACCCCGGACTGGTGGGTGAGATAACGGCCGGCTTCATTCTCGGCTACTTCCTGAGCGGTGCCCCTGCGAGCGAGATGAACCTCCTCGCGGAGTTCGGGGTATTCTTTCTGATGATATCCGCCGGCCTGGAGATAACCCCCGAGGAGCTCCGCGTCGGGGGCAGAAAAGCCCTTCCTATCTACCTGATAACCCTTGGTGTAATGCTCCTCCTGACGCTCCCAATGACCGGCTACTCCCTCGGGCCGGACAACCTCCTCGCTGCCTCCATCCTCGCCGTTGCGAGCGCCCCAATAGTTGTGAGGCTCAAGAGGTTCTTCGGCGAGGACTACCTCCACGTGGCCCTCTCCTACGCCATAATAAGCGAGGTCGCGATACTTGTTCTTGTCTACGTCCTAGCCGGCTTCGAGAGTGCTCCGAGCCCCTCAAAGCTCCTCCTCATCCTTGGGGAGCAGGGGTTCTTCATAGGGGCCGTCCTGTACCTGAACTACAAGATCGGAATCCAGCACAAGGTCTGGCTCATGACACAGCTCAGACGGCTGAAGAGCGACGAGGCCGTTTTTGGAATATTCATGATATTTGCCTCCCTCCTCGGCTTCATCAGCGAAGAGCTGGGAATGCACTTCACTATAGGTGGCTTTCTAGCGGGTCTGATACTCCACAGCGACCTTGTCGGAACGAAGCAGTACGAGAGACTGGAAACAATACTCAGCGGTGTTACGAGCGGTATATTCGCCCCCATCTTCTTCGCCTGGCGCGGGATGAACTTCAGGGCGGAGGTAACGCTAACCGTCCTCTACTTCTTCCTGGTGATATACGTCGTCCGCTTCGTCCTCAGCGTTGTCCTTACATGGGACGGCTCTGGGGTGGGTTCAGTCGCCAAGGCAACGGGACTGGTGAGCTTTGGCATACTGGGACTCCTGGTGGCAGACCTTGGCAACAGCTACGGCATCCTGAACGGCGTTCTCTACTCCACAACCGCATTCACATCAGTTGCCGGAATCTTTATGGCAGCGACCGTTGGGAGAACCCTTACCCTGCTCGGGGAAAGGAGAAAAGGAGCAGGAATGAGCTAAAATCAGACGAAAAACTCCCCGATGAGCTTTAAAAGACCTCAAGGGGGCTTTTACCCCTCCCGAAAGCTTTATAAGCAGTCTACTGAGCGGTGGAGTGGTTAAAGGTGAGAGGGTGGTGGAGATGAGCTGGATAACTCCCAAAAGGGCTTTCATGGGCGCTGCGGCCGCCGAGGGCGGAACCAAGCTCAACGCCTTTGACAACGCCCTCCTCAAACTCGGGATAGGCAACGTTAACCTCGTCAAGCTCAGCAGTGTCATCCCGGCCCATATCGAGTGGATGGAGAGGGTCCACGACGTCCCCATAGGAATGCTCCTCCCCACGGTTTACGCCCACATCGAGAGCGACGAGCCGGGGATGACCATCAGCGCCGCGCTGGGAGTTGGAATAAGCAAGAACAACGAGGGTGGCCTGATTTACGAGTACGCCGGCTACTGCACGAAGGAGGAGGCCGAGAGGGTCGTTAGGAGAATGGTCGAGGAGGGTTTCGCCAACAGGGGCTGGGAACTCGGGGAGTTTAGGGTCGCGAGCGCGAGCATAACCGTGAAGGACAAACCCGCGGCGGCCGTTGCTGTTGTCGTTATGTTCCCCTACTAAACCCGGGATAATTCAACGAGGAGAAACTCTTCTCTCCCGACCTTTTTGAAGGTGAGGTTGTACCTGACATCCCCCTTTCTAGCCCAGACCCCAACCATCTCCCCCTCAGCGGTCGGCTGGATGTTCATCCATAGAATCTCATAGCCGTGCTTCCTGAGACTTTCCTTGAGGTCGCCCTTTATCACGGTACCCGGCTCAAGGACAGTACTTCCGGGCTTTTTGCCCTCAAGGAAGCGCCATATATCGAGAAGAAGCCTGTAAGGATGGGAGTCTTCGGCGGGGTATATGAAGAGTAGCTCTCCACTCGAGGTAAGGCGGAGAAAGTGATGGGAGCTCTCGAAGATTGAGACCGTTGCGTTTACCTCAAGCTGACCGTTGTTGTTCCTGATTTCACCAACTATGTGAGGCACACCGTATTTCAAACCCTCCTCTATCTGGGGGGCGAGTCTCTTCAGGAGTTCCGTAAGCTCCTTCTTCAACCGTACTTCCGCCATCGTATCTAAACTCTGAGGGGCACTTAATAACTTTTACCTTTTTGAGTTCGAGACCATGAACCCCAAGTTTTAAAACCCGATGCCCTACCTAAGCTCAGGTGGGAAACATGGGCTACAACGAAGAGGAGAGGGCCTTTATCGAGTGGTATCCAATGGGCTACGGCGTCGGTTTCAAGGTTAAAAGGCGCCTCCTGGAGCTCCAGACGAAATACCAGAGACTTGAGCTCTATGAGACAGAGGGGTTTGGTAAGATGCTTGTCCTTGACGGCACGATACAGCTCGTTGAGGTCGGCGAGGAAAGCTACCACGAGGTTCTCGTTCACCCGGCCCTTCTGGCTCACCCAAACCCCAGGAACGTCCTGATAATCGGTGGCGGGGATGGCGGAACCCTCAGGGAAGTTCTGAGGCACAAAACCGTCGAGAGAGCAACGATGGTCGAGATAGACGAGATTGTCGTTGAGGTAGCGCAGCTGTATCTGGACGTCGCGAGGGGGGCCTTCGATGACCCGAGGGCCAAGGTCATCACCGGGGACGGCGTCAAATACCTTGAGGGGACAGAAGAGAGGTTTGACGCGATTATAGTTGATTCGACCGATCCTGTCGGTCCGGCAAAGTTGCTCTTCTCGGAGGATTTCTACAGGAACGCCTACGCGAAGCTCAGCGATCCCGGGGTGTACGTCACCCAGGCCGGCAGCGTTTACCTCTTCACCAACGAACTCCTCGATGCTTACAGGGCCATGAAGAAGGTCTTCGACAGGGTTTACTACTTCAGCTTCCCGGTGATAGGCTACGCCTCCCCGTGGAGCTTCCTCGTGGGTATAAAGGGTGAGATAGACTTCAGGAAAGTCGACCTGGAGAGGGCCAGGGAGCTTGAGCTCTACTATTACGACCCGGAGAGGCACGAGACGCTCTTCCAGATGCCACGCTACGTCAGGAAACTCCTAGAGGGGCAGTGAGAGAGTGCTCTCCCCGAGGAAGAAAAAGCTACTAACGGCAGCGCTGACCGTCGGGATAACCGCATACCTGATATACAGGGTCTACTCCGAGGCATCAAGGATAAAGCTCAGGCCCTCACAGCTCCTCTCCCCCTACTTTCTTCTGGCTTTCCTCCTCGGCATTGCCGGCTACATGACCTATACCACCCTGTGGTACATCTACCTCAGCGACCTGGCAGAGGTCGATTTCAAGCGCGTCCTCCTTGCGAACCTCTCGGGAACGTATCTTTCCTTCTCCTTCAACGCCGCAGTGGGGACTCTCGTTAAGGTGAAGTTCATAGGGGCTAGCTACTTCCAGGTTCTGGCGTCGAGCCTCATCGAGGTGGCGACCGAGTTCATGGTTGGCTCCGCAATGCTCTTCCTCATGGCCCACGACTGGACTGCCCTTCTGGTTTTCCTCTTCTTCCTGCTTACCTTCCTTGCCGACAGCTGGGTCTACCGGGCCCTCCTTCCGGTTCTCTCAAGGGTTCGGATGGGGAGTGCCTTTCAGGAGTTCTACGCAGGCTGGCACAGGGCTAAATCCCGGCCGGGCAGGCTTTTCGTGGCGCTCATCCTTGGAACGATGCTCGTCCTCATAAACGCCGGCATACTGGTGAGCGTCGGGATGACCTTCGGCGTCTCAATTCAACCGGGCGATGCGGTTAAGGCCATACTCTACTCTGCTTTCCTCGGGAGTGCCCTGGGAACTCCGGGAGGGCTTGGAGGAAACGAGCTTGGAGTTCTCATGGCAATCGGGAACACCGGCCTGAACGTTGTCATAGCCTTCGCCTTCAAGTTCCTCAACCAGTACCTCTTCGCGCTCATTGGGGCTTTCGCTTTCTACCGCTTCGTCCTCGCCGAGGTCGGGGTAAAAGACTTAACGGATGAGGGCGAAGGTGAATTGGATGGAAGCCATGAAGGAAGCTCTGGAGGAAGTGGAGAGGAGGATTAAGAAGATTGAGGCCGAGATTGAGCTCCTCGAAGAGGGCCTTGAGAGGGCCGAGAGCGAGAAAAAACCACCAAAAGTGGAGACGACCTCCGTTTACTACCTTGCATTCATGGCTTTCTGGGCCATCGCCGGCCTAATCCTGCTAGCATATATGAGAAGCAGGGTCGCCCCTGGGGTAAGAGTTCCGATAGGTCTCTACGCCTTGATAGCCCTTGTAATCTTCGTCCCCCCGTTCCTCTATCTCCTGATGAGAAAACCCGAGGAAGAACCGGCAGTTGAGAGGATTTCGGCCCTCAGGCTTACCCTCTCGGGCTTTTACAGGCCACTGAAGAAGGCCCTTGAAGAAAACGACAGGGAGGCCCTCACGAAGATCGCTGACAGGCTCCTAGATGACCCGAGGCTCGCCTCGGCCGTCGAGCTCGCGAACGAGGGGGACGCCAAGCTGAACGCCTACGCCCTCTACCTGTACGCCCGCTACTCACCGGAGCTTAAGGGGGAAGTGGAGGAGACCCTTGAAAGACTGACCAACAAGCCCCTAAGAGCCCTCCTCTCAAGCGTTCTCCGGGAGTAAGGTTATAACACCATCCACCGTTTCTAACCTCTGGTGAGACGATGAAGTTCGAAGTCCTTACCAAAGACGAGATGAACGCCCTCTCAAGGGAACTCAGCCGGGCCGGGATAATGAACAGGACAAGGGAAGAGCTTTCCCGCGAGATTTCCCACTACATCGTAATCGAGGGCACCTACGCCGAGCTCCTTGAGAAGGCTGGAGGCATAGGGCCCCTGGAGGAGTACCTCGAAGCCCTCCGCTCCGCCTACGAGGAGTTGTTCTCCGATTGGAAACCGGGTGAGGAGAGGCCGGCGGAGAAGCTCTTTGACGAGTCCGACCTTGGGAAGCTCATGCTGGTCACGTCTCTCATCGAGGCCGGCTCAATCGAGGAGAGAGACGGGAGCTTCGTCCTCAGGGAGAAGCCACCGCTTGAGGATTTAAGGATCGAGCTTCGCTTCCCAATAGACGAGGTCGAGGAATACCTTGAGGAAATAGACGAGCGCTTCAAGCCAACGATGGTCACGGAGTACACCCTCGAAAAGCGCTACTACGTCGAGGTTCTTGAAGTTGAGAGGGAGCTCATCGAGGGGGCACTTGAGATAGCCGGGGAGTACGCAACAGAGGAGAGCATCGTCGAGGCAACCTTCGACGGCATCGCCCGCTCCGTTCTTGCCGAGAAAATCCTTGAGCTGGCCGAGAAGCACAGGAGGAAAAACGAGCTCATCGAGGCGGTAATGGAGCTGGAGCCGATAGTGGTGAGGGGTAGGAGTGGAAGGGTCAACATATACTACGACGAGGACGCCATTGAGGACTTCCTCAAGACCCTCCAAACGCTGGGCTACATAAAGGTCAAGGGCAACAGGGTGTGGGCTTAGCAAACTTTAAAAGAGGAAGGGGCAACGGGCCATCGGGGGTGGAGGAGATGGCGGTGCTGAAGGCCATCAAAATCCGGGACAGGGACGGGGAGATATTCTTCCGTTGTCCGCGCTGTGGTATGGTCTTCCGCGACGCGAAGGCCTTCACGAGGCACGTCAACAGGGCGCACGGCCATCTCTTCCGCAGGAAGTGAATTTTCTTCCCCTTTTACCGGGATGAGGAAACAGCCAGGACCCTGAGAAAAGTGATGAGCGGAGGGCTTTCCCGACCGCTCACTCTCTCATAACTATTTCTTTGGTGAGCCTCACTATGAAGGTCTTCCCGACCTTCTCTCTCTCAACGAGCTGTTTCTTCTCAAGCTCCTGAATGATTCTGCTTATCGTCGGCCTCGAATAGCCTGTAAGCTCCGGAAGCTCCTCCTGTTTTACCGTCCCTCCTTTCTCAAGGATGGCCTTGACCACTATGCGCTCCTTCTCCGTTAGAACTTCAATCGGGACCCTGTTGGCGGACCAGCGCTTCTTCGCGTAGTAGAGGGATGCCGGAACGGCAACGCCTATCGAGACTATCACAGCCAGAACAACGAGGCTCCAGTTGGTTTTTTCGGGCACGGTGGAGGTGGGGACGCTTATCGTTATGGTCTCCTTCACCCAGTAGGTCTGGTAGCCAAGGCTTTCGAGCTGGCCCTTGATGTTCTTCGACATACCCGCACCGATGAGGACGACGAGCCTTGGGTGAAGCCTCTGGAGGGCGTCAACTACCTGAGTTGAGAGGTTGTCCTTGGCAGTCAGGAGGAGAGGGTAGTTGTAGGTCATCGCCCACCTAGCCGCCGCGAGGGCAGAGCCGTAGTCGCTGGCACTCGCTATGACGACGGTCTCCGAACCCTCAGGATAGAACTCCTCGGCCAGCTTGACGGCCGTGTCAACTCTCGTGGCCCCGCCGAGCCTCGTCACCTGAAAACCAATGTCTATCAGCTGTTCCTGAACCTTCTGGCTTATAGCCTGATAGTCACCTATGACGAGAACCTTGTACCAGCCGAACTGCTCATAACTTTGAAGCTGAGCAATCGTCGCGTAGTCGAGCTCCTTCGGGTTGACGGGGAGGATCGGAACGCCTAGGAGCTTGGAATAGGGGAGGGCAACTATGTAGTCGATGAGGTTGTCGTTTCTAACTATTATAAGGTCGTACTGAGGTCCCCCAGCCGCGTGAACCGCCGGGAGGAGCAAAGGGATAAGAACTAACAGCACGATGAAAGCCAAGGCCTTTCTGCCCATTTCACCACCTGAAAGGAGGATAAGGAAAGGCTCTTAAAAGGTTTTTGAGGAAGCTCAAAGCTCAAGCTCCTCCCCCGGCTTGAGGATTACTACCTCGGCTTTATCGCCAACAAGCCTCTTGAACTCCTCTGGATCCTGAGCTATTGGTGGCCATGTGTTGTAGTGCATCGGCACGACTTTCTTTGGCTTGAGGAGCTCAACTGCCTTAGCCGCTTCCCTCGGCCCCATCGTGAAGTGCCCGCCTATAGGGAGAAGGGCAACGTCAATCGGCCCGTAGAGCTCGCTGAAGAGACCCATGTCGAGGAACACGAAGGTGTCTCCGGCGTGATAGATTGTTTTTCCATCGAGCTTGACTATGAAGCCCGAGGCGTTTCCTATGCTGTGAACGCCGTCGCTGCTTGAGTGCCAGGCCGGAACCTGGATTATTCCGACTCCCTCAATCTCAGTCGGCCCGTAGTTCATCCCTATCGTCTCAACCTGACCGTTTGCCTGCTCGCTGATGTAGTTGGCAACATCGTACATGGCAACTATCTTCGCACCGGTTCTCCTGGCTATCTCTATGGCATCACCTATGTGGTCGCCGTGGGCGTGAGTGACGAGGATAAGGTCGGCCTCAAGCTCCTCCGGCTTCACCGCTGCCTGCGGGTTGCCGCTGAGGAACGGGTCTATCAGGATTTTCTTGCTCCCCTCGATGTAGAAGGCGGCATGTCCCAAAAAGCGCACCTTCACCATCTTCACCACCTCCAAATTAAAATAACCCAAGCTTACTTAAAGCTTTCGATGGCCCAGAAAAGCCCACTGATGCACTTGTTAGGCCCAACGATGTCCCAACTATCTCCGATGTCCGTTTTGGGAAAGCTTATATACGATTCGGTGGAGGTTTAAACGGTGAGGCTAATGACACTCGACTACTTCTTCAGGCCGAGGGGCATAGCTGTTATCGGCGCATCGAACGACCCCTTAAAGCTCGGCTACGAGGTCTTCAAGAACCTCAAGAAATACAGGGATGGAAAGGTCTACCCTGTGAACGTCAAGGACGAGGTCGTTCAGGGCGTTAAGGCTTACAGGAACGTGAAAGACATTCCGGACGAGGTTGAGCTGGCAATAATAGTCGTCCCGAAGAGGTTCGTGAAGCAGACGGTTATTGACTGCGGCGAAAAGGGCGTCAAGGGAGCGGTCATTATAACCGCTGGCTTCGGCGAAACCGGCGAGGAGGGCAAGAAGGAGGAGCGCGAGCTGGTGGAGATTGCCCACAGGTACGGCATGAGGCTCATCGGCCCGAACTGCGTCGGCGTTATGAACACTCACAACGATATGAACGCGACCTTCATAATGGACGCCAAGAGGGGCGACATAGCCTTCGTCAGCCAGAGCGGTGCTTTGGGAGCGGGAATAGTCTACAAGACCGTCAAAGAGGGCATAGGCTTCTCCAAATTCGTAAGCGTTGGGAACATGGCAGACCTCGACTTCGCGGAGCTAATGGAGTATTTAGCGGACACCGAGGAAGACAAGGCGATAGCCCTCTACATCGAGGGAGTTAAGGACGGGAGGAAGTTCATTGAGGTGGCGAAAAGAGTTACAAAGAAGAAGCCGGTTATAGCCCTCAAGGCAGGAAGGAGTGAGAGCGGAGCAAGAGCCGCTTCAAGCCACACGGGTTCCTTGGCTGGAAGCTGGAAGATTTATGAAGCTGCTTTCAAGCAGAGTGGCGTTCTCATAGCGGAGACCATAGACGACATGCTCAGCATGGCGAGGGCCTTCACCCAGCCACTGCCCAGAGGAAAGCGCGTCGCGATAATGACGAACGCAGGCGGTCCGGGAGTTTTGACGGCGGATGAGATAGACAAGCGCGGGCTGAAGCTGGCAAACCTTGAGGAAAAGACGATAGAAGAACTGCGCTCCTTCCTCCCGCCGATGGCCGCTGTAAAGAACCCGGTTGACATGATAGCCTCCGCTAGAGGGGAGGACTACTACAGGACGGCAAAGACCCTTCTTCAGGATAGGAACGTTGACATGCTCATAGCGATATGCGTCGTCCCGACCTTCGCGGGAATGACGCCGACGGAGCACGCAGAGGGAGTAATCAAAGCTATTAAGGAGGTAAACAACGGGAAGCCCGTTCTCGGCCTCTTCATGGCCGGCTACGTGAGTGAGAAGGCCAAGGAACTGCTTGAGAAGAACGGAATTCCGAGCTACGAGAGGCCCGAGGATGTGGCAGCTGGAGCCTACGCCCTCGTCCAGCAGGCGAAGAACGCTGGAGTTTTGGAGGAAGACTGACTTTCATTTTTTCATCACTCAGTATCGGAGGTGTTTGGATGGCGAAGGTTACCGACATAGTGTTGTGGGACAAGCCCGGGGAGAGGGTTCTCCTCCTCGGAAACCATGCGATAGCAAGGGGAGCTTTGGAGGGTAACATAGCGGTTTTTGCAGCGTATCCCGGAACGCCGAGTTCTGAACTTACCGACACAATGGCGGCAGTTGCAAAGAAGGCCGGTGTCTACATGGAGTACTCAACCAACGAGAAGGTTGCCTTTGAGACTGCCTTAGCGGCTGCCTGGAGTGGCCTTAGAGCAATGACGGCAATGAAGCACGTTGGCCTAAACGTCGCCATGGACAGCTTCATGACGGCAAGCTACATGGGCGTTGACGGCGGGCTGATAGTTATGGTGGCAGATGACCCGAGCATGTGGAGCAGCCAGAACGAGCAGGACACGAGGGCGATAGCCAAGAACGCCGGGATTCCAGTTTTGGAGCCTTCGAGCGTTCAGGAAGCGAAGGACATGGTGAAGTACGCCTTCGAGGTGAGCGAGAAGTACGGCCAGATGGTGATACTCAGAACGACGACGAGGAGCTCCCACATGCGTGGCGACGTCGTTCTTGGGAAACTGCCCGAGGAGATAAGAAAAGCCAAGAGAAAGTTCGGGAACTTCAAGAAGAACCCCGAGAGGTACGTTGACATACCGGCATTCCAGAGGAAGAAGCACCCCTGGTTGCTCGAAACGGTGGAAAAGTTCCGCGAGGAGTTTAACGAGAGCCCATTCAACTGGATTGAAGGCGATGAGAACGCAAAGGTCGGTATAATCGCTCCGGGCCTCAGCTACGCCTACGTGAAGGAGGCTTTAGCATGGCTCGGAGTTGAGAACGTCAAGTTGCTCAAGCTTGGAACGCCTTACCCGGTTCCCTACGGCCTGCTTGAGAAGTTCTTCGATGGGCTTGAGAGGGTTCTCATAGTTGAGGAGCTTGAGCCTGTCGTTGAGGAGCAGGTAAAGGTGTGGGCCTATGACAAAGGCTTTAGAATCCCAATCCACGGGAAGGACATCGTGCCCAGGGTTTACGAGATGACGACGAGGAGAGCTGTAGAGGCCGTAGCGAGGTTCCTCGGCCTGGAAACGCCGATAGACTTCGAGGAGATTGACAGGAAGTACGAGAAGGTCTCAAAGATAGTCCCGCCGAGGCCTCCTTCGCTCTGTCCAGCCTGTCCGCACAGGAACACATTCTACGCGATTAGGCGCGCCGCATCGCCGAGAGCCATATTCCCGAGCGACATAGGCTGTTACACCCTCGGCGTTCTGCCACCGCTCAAGACAGTTGACACGACCATAGCCATGGGTGGCTCGATAGGCATGGCCCACGGCCTCGACGTCGCTTTGAACGGTGTTCCGGGCGAGGAAGAGAGAAAGACCGGCAAGGAGAAGAAGATAATCGTTGCCACCATAGGAGACTCGACCTTCTTCCACACCGGACTTCCGGCTTTGGCAAATGCCATCTACAACCGCTCCAACGTGGTCATAGTCGTCCTCGACAATCTCGTCACTGCCATGACCGGCGACCAGCCGAACCCCGGAACTGGAGACACCCCACACGGACCCGGTAAGAGGATACTCATAGAGGAAGTCGCAAAGGCGATGGGAGCCGACTTCGTCAAGGTTGTAGACCCATACGACATAAAGGCGACGGAGAAGGCAATCAAAGAAGCTCTGGCCGTTGAAGGCGTAAGCGTCGTCGTTGCCAGACAGCCCTGTGCACTCTATAGAATAGGCCAGATGAGGCGCGCTGGAGAGAAGTGGCCCATTTACCACGTCATCGAGGACAAGTGTACCGGATGTAAGATATGTATCAACGCCTACGGCTGTCCGGCAATATACTGGGATGCCGAGGCAAAGAAGGCCAAGATAGACCCGACGATGTGCTGGGGCTGCGGTGGCTGTGCTCAGGTGTGTCCGTTTGGAGCCTTTGAGCCCATGGAGGAGGGTGAGTGAGATGAGGGAGTACAACATCGTTATCACCGGAGTTGGCGGTCAGGGAATCCTCACGGCAGCAAACCTACTAGGCTGGGCGGCTTTGAGGGCCGGCTATAAGGTCCGCGTTGGAGAAGTCCACGGCATGAGCCAGCGCTTTGGAAGCGTCATCGCCTACGTTCGCTTTGGCGAGGACGTTTACGGTGCCATGGTTCCCGAGGGAAAGGCCGACGTCATACTCTCCTTTGAACCCGTCGAGGCTTTACGCTACATCAACTACCTTAAGAAAGGTGGCCTGGTCTTCACGAACGCTCGTCCGATTCCACCGGTTCAGGTCTCGATGGGGCTAGCTATCTACCCGACCCTTGAGGAGATGAAGAAAATCATCGAGGAGGACTTCGGGGGCAAGTTTATGGCCTTCGACGCTGAAGAACTGGCCCTTAAGGCAGGGAATATCGTTACCACCAACGTCGTCCTCATTGGGGCTTTAACTCAAACGCCTAGCTTTCCGCTCTCGGCCGAGCACGTCAGGGAGGTCATAAAGGTAAGCGTCCCGCCCAAAACGATAGAGATAAACATGAAGGCCTTCGATCTGGGAGTTAAGGCCGCGAGAAAGATGCTGGGGCTTTGAGCGCTCTCTTGTCCCTTTTTTCCTTCCCTTAGTTGAGCCCTTTACTGCCCTTTATCTCGCGAAACCCTTATAACTTACCCCCGGGTAAGTAACTTACGGTGGGGTAAGTTGCTGTTCGACCTTCGCCCAAAAACCCGGCGTGAAGATTTATACGACAGGGAGAAGGAACTGAGGGAGTTCCAGAGCGCAGTGAACCTAGGAGAAAATCTGATCCTCCTGCTCGGCATAAGACGCCTCGGGAAAAGCTCCCTCCTAAATGTTGCGCTCGCCGAATTGGGATTCCCGTATGCAAAAATCGATGTCCGCTCCCTCTACTTCACCCACGGCTCAATACCTCAAGAGATTCTTGCCCGAAAAATCCTTGATTCCCTCCTCGCAACTGTCTCGGGACGTAAATCACTAAGGCTTAAGCTTGAAAAGGTTTTGAGCTCCATCCGCGGGTTGAGAGTTTCGAGCCTGAGCGTGGAGTTCGAGAGGAAACCCGACCTTGCAGAAATCCTCGAAAAGATAAGCTCCTGGGCCGAGAACGAGAACCTAAGGGCAATAATTGCATTTGACGAGGCCCAGTACCTCAGGCTTTCTGGGATCAGGTACGACGGTCTGATAGCCTACGCGGTGGACAATCTGCCCGGGATAACCTTCGCGCTAACTGGCTCAGAGGTTGGGATGCTCCAAGACTTCCTTGGCCTTGAGGACCCCAAAAAACCCCTCTTTGGCAGATACGCGAGGGAGATAGTGCTCCAAAGGTTTAAACGGGAGGAGAGTGTGGACTTCCTCAGAAAGGGGTTTGGAGAGATCGGCATCGAACCTGCTGAGAACGAGATTGAGGAGGCCGTTGAGAGGCTCGACGGTATAGTTGGCTGGCTCACGATGTACGGTTATCTCCGCGGGGTTAGAAAGCTTCCCCATGCCCAAGCTATGGACGAACTCTTCAACATGGCCGAAAAGCTAATCCGGGAGGAGCTTTCATCCCTTATTCGGAACAGCAGGAGGTACGGGGTTATATTGAAGGCTGTTGCCATGGGAAACGTTAGATGGAGCACCATAAAGGAGTACGTGGAGTTCAAGATGGGGCCTGTAAACGATGCAAAATTTTCCATCCTCCTCAAGAACCTTCTCAAGTACGGCTACCTTGAAAAGAAAGGAAACGAGTATTCAATCCCAGATCCAGTCGTTAGGGACGTCGTGAAGAACCTTCAACTTACCCCCCAGTAATCTACAGCTCCCACCACTGCCTCTGCACTTCTTTTACGGCCGAGACCGTCCTTAGAGCCTCGTAGGAAGGTGCAACCGGAACTTCCCTTATTTCTCCCGACAGGTAGCCCCTGATGAATGCCGGCAGGCCTTTGTCGAGGCCTACTGAATAGCCACCCTCGAAGATTACCGCGAGAGGATAGCGGGAGAGCGTCGAGCCTGCGTAGGCAAAGAAAACCTCGCTTAACCTGAGTGTCGTCAGGTTCTCGCCGAGAAAGCCGTCGAAGCCGGCCGAGACGACGATGAGTTTTGGCCTGAACTGGGCTATTATTGGCAGGACGATTTCCTCCCAGGCGTAAACGTAGTCATCGTCGCCGGCGTAGTGGGGCATGGGGATGTTGATCTTCGTGCCCTCAGCCTTCTTTCCGCCAACCTCGTATTCGTACCCACTCATCGGATAGATGTCGCGCTCGTGGAGGTCTATGTGGACAGCTTTCTCATCGTTCCACAGTATCTCCTGCGTGCCGTTGCCGTGGTGAGCGTCGAAGTCTATAACCAAAACCTTTCCAAGCTTCTCCTCCGCGATTTTGGCGGCGTAGGCCGAGCTGTTGAAGATGCAGAAGCCAAGCGTTGGAGCGTTTAAAGCCCTCCCGTTTCTGCCCGCGTGGTGGCCCGGGGGTCTGACAAGGGCCAGATAAAGACCTTTCCTCTCAACTGCCAGTTCAACGGCTCTCCTTGATGCGCCAAAGGCAGTGAGGGAAGCCTCGAATGTGCCGGGAGAAACGTACGTGTCCGGATCAAGGTAGGCAAAAGAGCGACTCTTTTCCTTCACTCGCTTAACGTAGTCCTCGCTATGAACCCTGAGAAGTTCCTCCTCAGGAACAGGTTCAGGCTCGATTGGCTCCCATAGGCCGGTCCTCTTTAGAGCTTCCATTGCCCGAAGGAGTCTTTCGGGGTTCTCGGGGTGGTAGTCTTTGGGCTTGTGTTCGAGGAATATCGGGGAGTAGATAACGGAGAAGGCCAAGAGGCCTCACCACTCCTCCTCTTCTTCGATTAGACCGTATTTCTCAAGCTCGCGGAGGAGCTTCTTCACGGCCTCCCAGGCGTCGCTTTCGCTCTTCGCACCGGAGCAGACTATCTTCCCAGAGGAAAACAGCAGTATAACAGCTTTGGGCTCCTTAACACGATAGATGACACCGGGGAACTGCTCCGGCTCGTATTCACAGTTGGGTAAACTAAGTGCCACGGCATCGAGGTTGAACTCCATGCCTATGTCACCGCTGAAGACCATGTTCTGGATGTCTATCTGGGGCTCGCGGTGGAACTTGGCCCCTATCTTTTTTAGCATCTGGATGAGCTTGTTTACGGCCCTCTCGATGTCCTCAACGCTCTTGGCCCCGGTGACGACGAGCTTTCCGGAGCTGAATATCAGCAGGGCAACCTTGGGCTTCTCAAAGCGGCAGATTATGCCGGGGAACTCCTCCGGGTTGTACTTGGAGTTCGGGCATATCTCTATGACCTTCTCAAGGTTCAGGTCCGTAAAGAGGTCGACAGAAGCGACTATGTTTTCTATCCTGAGCTTTACATTGCTCATGTCCACCAAGGTTTACACCTCCGGATGGTGGGTTTAAAAACCCTTTATAAATAGCCCGGATTCCTTTTTAAAGCTTTATGATGCAGGGAATAAAAATGGTCAGAGGTAGGCCTCGACGAGAACCTTCCCCGCCTCGGTCAGGCTCTTGCTCCCGAGGAAGCCGAGCTGGCGGAGCATCGTGAGTGCCTTCTTTATCTCCTCGTCACTGAGGCTGAGGTGCTTCCTTATTACGTCAACCTCCTCCATCTTGTAATCCCTTACCTCGCCCTTCTCCTTCCATATCCTGTTGAAGGCCTCAAGGTTTTCGTAGATGACCCTGAGCACGTTGTAGAGCGTTGGGGTAACGCTGAACTTGACCCTGACTATTTCCTGGAGCTTCGCGTTCTCAAGGGCGGTCTTAACCCTCTCCCCGAGCCCGGTCAGCTTCACCATGCCGTTCTGGAGCTCAACGACGAAGCCTTTTGCCTCGGCCTCCCCAATTGCCCTGATTACCTCCCTCTCATCGCCACCGATGTAGTCCCCAACAAGCCTGACAAGCTCATCGCGGTGGATGTACTTCCTCCTCGGTAGCTTTGCGAGAATGGCCACATCGTACTTTGTTAGGAAGAGCTTCCTCCTTATCGTCCTGCTGAGCCTGAGGTAGAAGCGTCCCTTGTCGGTAACGCCGGCCTTTACGAGGCCCTCTTCCTGGGCCTTTAAGACCCACTCCGCTATCGGCACGTCGCCGCTATCGGCGTAGGTTACGGCCTTCATGGCATCGGGACTGACGGTTCCGAAGTTTACTGCCTCCCTGCCCCAGCTGGTGAGCCAGTAGGTGTCCCTGTTCTTGACGAGTTTCCTCTCAACGAGCTCCTTACTCTCCAGTAGATGGAGTATCGCTCCTACGTCTTCAACCTCAGCTCTCCTGGCGATTTCTTTCTCCGTCGGGAGTATCTCAGGGTTCGTCTCGTGCTTCTTCTCTATCTCCTCTATTGCCTTTAGAACGGACAGCTCGTCGTCGAGCAGGTAAATCGGGAGAACCTTCTCCTCAACTTTGCCGATTGCCTCGTAGGTCTCCATTATAGCCCTTCCAAACTCTGTTGTTCCCTTCTCGTTGCTGAGCCCCATGCTCTCAAGCTCCGCGCTGCCCCTTCCGGCTTTAAGGGCCTCAAAGTCCTCCTTCCTAAGAACTATAGCCCTCGCAAACACCGGCATCATGCTGAGGGCCTTGAGGGCCTGTTTTGCCGCCGGTGTGATGGTAAAGGCCCTTCCCCTTTCCGTTGGTGGGGAAATCATCAGGAGCCTCATGGCCTGGAGGGCGTTGACGATGTTGTCGCCGTAAAGCTTGGAGTTCTTGAAAGTTATGAGCTCGTCAAGGACTCCGAGCTTGGGCATGCCCTTAAGGAAAGAGACTATCTCCGGAGTGAGGTAGACGACCGGATGCGTCGTCCTGTAAACCCCAAGAAGGCCCTTTCCGAAGTCCGTTAGACCGTTCTCATCGGCGAGCTTCCTCTCCCTGAGAACCTCCAGCCACTTCTCGGGAACCCATCCTGTCTCCTCAAGGAGTTCGAGCATCTTGATAATCTCGCTGTCCGCTATAACGTCAGGAAGCTCATCAAGGTTGAGTCCATCCGTGAGCTCCAGCAGTCTCCTCCCGGCGTCGGTGAGCTTAATCTTTCCGCCCTCAAGCTCCGCAAAGCCAAGGATGTAGAGCTCAATTGCCCTGAGTTGGAACTCGTCGGGGAGCTTAGCCTCAATCTCGGCCTGGCTCTCAGTGTTCCTCATTTCCCTCAGTATCTCTAGGTGTCTCCTCTTCAGGAACATTTTCATCCCCCCTAACTTGAGCCAGCAATTTTAGAAACTTGACGTTTTTAAAAATTTCGGTAACTAAAATCGGGGAAGGTTTAAAAACATGCCGGCCGAGTGGTTACGGTGAGACCATGAGAAACACGATAGTGCTCGTGAGGGCAGACAACTTCCACAAGGCGAGCGTGGCTTTGGCAGATCTCGTCCGCTACGGTGGCATGAGGATTCGCGGTGATCCGAGGATAATCCCACCGGCACTTTCGGAGTGGGCCTTCGAGAAGATAAGCGGTGAGAAGCCGAAGAAGAAATTTAAAGCCCACGTGGTTGCCCAGATAGACCTGCCACCCAGGAAGGCGATAGGGAGAATTATGGACATCCATCCCCCGGCCCACATCCTCGTCATCCCGCCGGATACCGAGGTATGGGAGGAACTCATGCGCCTCTGGGGAACCTTCGAGAAGCTCCGCGGTTTCCACCCGCCGAAAAGGACTAAGGCTGAGGAGGTTAAGAAGAGGGAGAAGAGCGAGGACAACGAGCCTTTTTAAAATGCCCTTACCTGATGAGAAGTTCCCCTTCGTTAACAAAAAATTAGCCAGGGTAAAAATTCACTTCTTCTTCCTCTTCTTGATCCTTATGTTGGCTATATCCCCCAAAGTCGGCTCGTAGTCCCTCGGGATGACCTTCTTCTCCCCGAGCTCCTCCTCAACGCGCTCGATGAGGGTTATCCTGAAGTACTTCTCAAGCTTCCTGGCTTCTTTTATTGTTGGCTCGCGGTAGCCGTGGGCTATGGCGCGGAGGTCGTTGACCGACAGTCCGACCTCGTGGGAGAGCTCCTCGTAGCTCTTCCCGCTCCTCTGTATGGCCCTGTAAACCCTCTCCGCGAAGTCCTCCACTATCTCCTCGGTATAAAGGGGTTTCTCGCGCCTTGGTTTAAGCTCTCTCCTCGGCCTCTGGCTCGGCCTTGAGGTTCTCCTCGGTTCCCTGCCAGTCGGCATTATGCTGAAGGTTCCCGGTTTCTTCTTTCCGTACTTCTCGTAGCACTTATCGCAGACGAGAACCTCGGCTCCCTCAATCCTTATTCTGTGGCCGGGCCCTTTGATGGGTGCACCGCATATCTCGCAGTACTTAGGCTTGGCCTTTCCCATTCCCATCACCTTCTCATTCCACCAGAGGCTCGGAGTTAGACTTTTTAAACCCCTCGATAAGACCCTAACACGATGAGGGAAGTCAGAATAGAGAAGCTGGAAAAGCTCGACCAGGAGACCCTTGAAAGGCTGATAGGGATATACATGAGCGCCTACGAAGGCATGAGAGAATACGGAGGCGAGGGGGAGAGCTACGCGAAGCGCTACCTCAGGTGGTGCTGGAGCAAGGCCAAGGACGGCTTTTTTGTCGCGAAGATTGGGGACGAGATAGTGGGCTTCATAGTCTGCGACAACGACTGGTACAGCAGGTACGAGGGCAGGAAAGTCGGAGCAATCCACGAGTTCGCCGTTGATAAGAAGTTCCAGGGGCACGGGATAGGCCACAAGCTCATGGAAAAGTGCCTCGAATACCTTGAGAAGCACACCGACAAGATAGAACTCTGGGTCGGGGAAAAGAACGAGGTGGCAAAGCGCTTTTACAGGGAATACGGCTTCAAGGCAGTTGGGAAGCACGGAATATGGGTTCGAATGGTGAAGGAAAAACCTGATAAAGAAAAGGAAACAGTTGAGAGTGGGTGATCATATGCCGTGCATTCAGCCCGCGACACCCGAGAAGGTGAAGGACATGAAAGAGGAGAGCTTCATTAGGGAGGGAAAGGGAAAGCTCAAGGTTACGGTTGAGAGCGGTGGCGAGACCCTCGAAACCACGATGAGCGGTTCCCTGAAGAGCGTTGAGGAGATTGCCGAGATGCTTGGAGTTGAAGCCAAGGAAGGGAAGATAGAGGCCGTTGTCGATGGAGTCAAGGTCAAGATGGAGCGTGGGAAACTGGAGCTTGAGTTCGAGAGCGGGGACAGAATGAGGGTAGAAAAGGCGTGAGGCCGGGTTCCTTCATCCCCTGATTTTGGAGCATCTCGTCGCTTTAGTATTAGCACGTTTTCGCGGGGCTTGAAGTGGTGGTTATCGCAACCTCCACTTCCAGTGGGACGAAGCCAGTCTCCTCAAGCTCAACTATCGAGACATTGAATTGTTCCGCTCAGGTTGGAACCCTTCTGAGTTCCTCCTCACTAACTGGAACCTTAATCTTCACATCCTATATCTTTCCACCACTAAAAGTTTGGAAGAAAAATGTAAAGGCCTGAGCCTCACTTCAAAACCGGCCTGAACTTGTAGGCGTAGAGGATTATTCCGTCCTCGTCGAACTCCCTGACCTTTCTGGTTACCATCTCGACTTCCATTCCGAAGTCTATCTCGTCAGGCTCGACGTCGGTGAGCTGTGCTAAGACGACCGGCCCCTCCTCAAGCTGAACCAAAGCAAGGGGGTAGGGCTTGTAGTACTCGAACCCGCTCGGCGGGTTCCTCACTATCGTCCAGCTTAAAACCTTCCCCCTTCCGCTGAACTGGTAGTCCTCGATGTTCCTGCTTCCGCAAACAGGGCAGACGGGCCTCTTCGGGAAGAAAACATGACCGTTCTCGCATTTGCCCCCGATCAGGGCGTACTTCTCACGGAAGTGCCTCCAGTGCCTGGCAACTTGCATCGGCTTCCCCATTTCAGACCCTCCTCAATATGTTGACCGTTATGTTCGAACCGGTTCCGCCTATGTTCTGGGTCAGGCCGATTTCGGCATCGGGCACTTGGATACCCTCAGGCGCCTCCCCGCGGAGCTGGAGGACGGCCTCGACCGTCTGATAAACGCCGGTGGCTCCAACAGGGTGTCCTCTGCTCTTAAGTCCGCCCATCGTCTGTATTGGGTAGTCGGCATCTATCGCTATCTGTCCTTCCCTTGCCAGCTTGGCTCCCTCACCCCTCTTCGCTACGCCGAGGGCCTCCAAGCTTAAAGCCGCCATTACAGTAAAGGCGTCGTGAACCTCGAAGAAGTCTATGTCCTTTGGGGTTACCCCCGCCATCTTGTAGGCCTTTTCAGCGGCAACCTTCGCCGCCTTGAGCGTGAGGAAGTCCTCCCTGTTGGCGAGGTTGATGGTGTCTATCGCCCTCCAGAAGCCGGCCAGCTCGACCATCTTATCCTTCGGAACGCCGAGTTCCTTCGCTTTCTCCTTTGAGGTTATTATAACGGCCGCGGCTCCATCGCACATCGGTGCGGCGTCAAAGAGCTTTATCGGGTCCGCAACGTAGGGACTCTTAAGGACGGTCTCAACGCTGACCTCCTTCTTGAACATCGCGTACGGGTTTCTGGCCCCGTTCCTGTGGGCGTTGACCGAGAAGTAAGCGAGGTCTTCCTCGGTGTAGCCATAGGTCTTCATGTAAAGGCGCATGATGAGCGCGTTTAAAGCGACAAAACTTGCCCCGTGGAAGAGCTCGTACTCCGCGTCCGCAGCATATCCGAGGTAGCGCGTCGCATCGGTCGGCCAGGCATCGGTCATCTTCTCAACACCGACAACTGCAACTACATCCTCAAGGCCTGCCGTGACGGCCTTCGCTCCCTCCTGAACCGCTGCGCCACCGCTACCACATGCTGCTTCAATCTTGACGGCGGGGATACTGCCAAGGCCGGCCCAGTCCGCTATTAAAGCTCCAAGGTTCTCCTGCTCGATGAAGGAACCGGAGGCCATGTTTCCGACGTAGAGCGAATCAACCTTGTCTATTCCGGCATCGTCCATAGCCTTGAGAAGGGCTTCAACGGCTATGTCCCTAAGGGAGAGCCTCCAGTGCTCGCCGACGGGAACCATTCCGGCACCTATGATAACGGGCTTCTCCATTTCAACCACCTCAGACGATGTACTTTCTCCTCGCCTTCGCGTAGAGGGCGTAGTCTATGTACTTCTTCCTGTTCACATAGTCCATCGTCTTTGGAGCCAGATCGCGCTTCTCCTCTATCGCGTCCTGGACGACAACGCTGAAGGCGTCGCTTCCGGCACCGGAGCCGAATGAAACCCAGAGAATTCTATCGCCGGGCTTCGCTATATCCAGAACCGCGGAGACACCAACCAAAGTTGCCCCGCTGTAGGTGTTGCCTATTATCCCGCTGAGCAGTCCCGGGAGAACCTTCTCCTTCGGGATTCCGAGTATTTTGGCAACTGTAAGCGGGAACTTGACGTTGGGCTGGTGGAAGACCGCGTAGTCGAAATCGCTCGGGGAGTAGCCGAGCTCCTCCATGAGGGTCTTGGCGGCGCTTATTATCTGGTGGAAGTAGGCAGGCTCGCCGGTGAACCTGTTACCGTGCCTCGGGTAGTGCTCGTGCTGCCTCCTCCAGAAGTCGGGCGTGTCGGTTACGTAGGAATAGCTCGCCTCGAAGTATGCAACCGTCTCAGAGCTCTTGGGGGCGAGGATGTAAGCGGCACCTCCGGCTGAAGCGGTGAACTCAAGGTGGTCGCCGGGCCTCCCCTGGGAGGTGTCGGCTCCGATAGCCATAGCGTAGTCGGCCATGCCCGAGCCCACAAATCCTATAGCGGCCTGGATTGCCTCGGTTCCGGCCTTACAGGCGAACTCAAAGTCGGCGGCGTTTAAGTCGGGGGTAGCACCTATGGCCTCGGCTATGACCGTTCCGCTGGGCTTTACTGCGTAGGGCTTGCTCTCGGTTCCGAGCCAGATTGCCCTTATCAGCTTGGGGTCAATTCCGGCCCTCTTGAGGGCGTTTCTTGCTGCCTCAATTCCTATGGTTATGGTGTCCTCGTCGAGTCCCGGGACGGATTTTTCCTGTATCGGGAAGCTTGTTGTACCCCAGACCCTTCCTATCTCCTCAGCCTTGATTCTATACATGGGAACGTAGGCGCCGTAGCCGATTATGCCAACTTCTCGGTTTGGCCTCAACAGTTTTCCCATCGTGCATCACCTGAAAACTTGAACTGAACTTCGCCTAAGGTTTCAGGGGGACTTATAAAAGTCTTTCGGTAAAAGTGAAAGAGTTTTTCGACAATAAACGATAAAAGGTGGAAAATTCAAGGCTTCCTCACAACAAACAACGCGTGGTCCTTCTCGTAGGGCTCAAGCGAAAGCCTCTCGACGACCTCGAAATACTCGGAAAGCTCCTCCTCAACCTCTTTAAATACTTCCTCGGGCTCTTTAGTCACGTCTATGCTCCTGCTCTTGACCGATATCATCCCGTAGCCACCGCTCTTGAGATATACTTTTGCGTTGTCTATGAGTATCTTCGCCTGCGTTGGCTGAGCCACGTCCTCGAAGATTACATCCACCTTCGGAACGAGGGCGCGGTAGCCTTCCGGCTTTGTCGCGTCGCCGAGTATAGGAACTATGTTCCTCCTCTCCTCGACGATGGGAACCAGCTCCCTGAGAACGCGAGGCGAGAACTCAACGCCAAATATCTTGCCCTCCCAGCCGACGATGTCGCTGACGTGTGAGGCTGTCGTTCCGCTCGCTATTCCGAGGTATAGAACCGTTGAACCGGGCTTAATCGGGAAGTTCTTGAGGCCGTTGAGGATTGCCGCGCCAAGCTTCGACCTGCTCGGGTTCCATATCCTATATTCATCTCCCTCGAACTTGATAACTCTCTCACCGTAAACCCTCTGCCCGGGAACGAGGTTCTTGGTCGCTATCCTCTCGCTCCCGTCATCCTCAACGATGATGTAAACGCCCGGGAACTTGTGCTTTTTAACCTTCATTGCCCTCACCTCTTTCCGCCTTTAGCCTTCTTCTTTTTCTTCTTCTCCTTCCTGCCTTTCTCCTTCTTGCCCTTAGCCTTCTCCTTCTTCTCGAACTTCCTGCCCTTTTCGTGCTTTCCGCCCTTGCCCTTGAACTTCTCCTTCTTTTTCTTCTTCTCGGGCTTGGCCTTCCTCTTCGGCGGGTTCGGGTACTTCCTCTTGATTTCCTCTATCCTCTGCTCAAGCTCCTTCTTGAGTTCCTCACCGATGTATTCGCCCGAGAAGTAGTCAACCCTGGCAGCTATGGCCAGCTTTCCGGCCAAGGCTCTGGCTATCTTACCCCTCTGCCACCAGGGTGAGCGGTTGATTGCCGGATACTGGAAGATGACACCGTGCTTCGGTGGCTTGGCACCGGTCCTTAAGTGCCTGAAGAGGGCCTTCTCAGCACCTAGTACCTGTATAGTCGATGCCGGCATCATGGCGAGCTCTTTAAGACCTCCGGCGAGGCTGAGCAACCTCGCAGCGAGCTTTGCTCCGACAAGGGCTTTGAGGTTTGGAGCGACTTCGTCCATGGCCATCTCAAGGTAGTCCTCTATCTGCTCCCTCAGCTTGTAGAGGTCGCTTATCTCACTTGCAAGCTTCATTATGATTTCGCTGTCGAACTTGCCGAGCGGAGCGCCCATTGACTTTTCAGAGGCCTTGAGGATTTTCTCAATCTTGCCCCCCGGAAAGCCGAGCTCCTCAAGCTTCTCCCGTGTTATGTTCTCCCTCGGCCCAATCTCCTTAACGAAGGCGACGTACTGCTGGTGCTTTGGAAGGATTTCGTCGAGTTCAGGGAAGTGGAGGCCGTACCACTCCCTCAGTCTTGAAACGAGCAGGTTGATGACCTTGTCAATATCGTCTAAAGCTTCTATGGCCTGGATTATCATCTTGTCCCTTGCCCCGCTCTGCTCCTGTATGCGGAGCCTCGTTAGGGCAACTCCCACTGAATAGTACTCCTCGAACCACTTCTCGCCGAGGAATTCGGCAGGATTCGAGCGGAGCTTTTCTCCAGCGACGTTCGGGAACTCGGCCGTAACAGTGTAGCCAAGCTCCTTGAGATTTCTGGCAAGCTCTGAATCCTCAACGATGAACTCAGTGTAGCCCTTTTCCTTCAGCTCGTTTAGGAATGAGAGCAGTTCCTCAACGGGTTGGCCCTTGAGGAGTTTGTCGAGGCTGTCCTCGGGCCTTCCCGGGAAGGGTTTGGTGCCAATGAGGTTTCCTTCACCGTCAAAGGCGTAGATGCCCCTGACGTTTTCGGCAAGGTAAGCTTTCATGAGCGTTCACCCCTATGCCCTTGTCCCAAGGGGTATAAAAGGCTTCGGAGTTTTAAACCATAACGGTGAAAAAAAGAAAAGGTCTCAGTCCTCCCAGGGCTCCCTGTACTTGAGCGCCCAGCCGAACTCCTCCTTAAGGATGTCTATAGCCGCGCTGGGTGGTATGACCCCGCGCTCGGTTATTATGACGTCAACGTATTCAGGAGGAGTAACGTCGAACGCTGGGTTCCAGACGGTTATGTTCTTCGGCCAGGTCTTGAGTTCTTCCTCCGGGATGACCTCCGTCGGGTCGCGCATCTCTATCTCGACGAGCTGGCCGAGCATCGTCTCGGGGTGGAACTTGTAGGTTTCAGCGGCAATCATAGTCCAGACCCTGTGCTCCTTGGCTGTCAAAGCTATCAAAGCCGTCCCAATCTTGTTTATCACAGCTCCGTTGACCGTTATGCTGTCTGCACCCATAACCACCTTGTCCGTCATCTTCATGTAATGCCTAGCTGCGGAGTCAACGACGTAGATAACTGGAATGCCATAGCTGGCGAGCTCTCTCGCGGTTATCTTGCCCTGCCACTTGGGTCTGGTCTCAGTTACTATGACCTTTATGTCCTTGCCCATGTCCCATGCGGTCTTCATGACGCTTATGGCAGCCTTGCTGTGGCAGTGGGTCATTATGACGTCCCCGTCTTCAATCCTCTTGGCACCTATCTCACCGATCCTCTTGACGGCGTTTTCGGAGTTGTGTATGAACTCCTTGGCGGCGTTAATGACGATGAACCTCAACCCTTCAAGGTCGGCCCCGCTGGAGTAGGCTATCTTACCGCGGTGCATCACGTAGCGGAGCGCGTTTGGAAGGGAAACCGCCGTTGGCCTCGTCTCGTAGAGTATCTTTGCGGCCTTCTTCATCTCCTCCCAGAACTCGTCAACCGTTCTGGCTTTGCTCTTCTCGGCCTGTATCATAAGGGCCCTTGCGGCTGCCCTTGCTATCGTTCCAGCACCACGAATTTCCATGCTCTTAATCTTCTCGGCTATTTCGAGCACTTCCTTGGCGACCATCTCATCACCCCCGTGTAAACTACCCTTATGGGGCTCGGGTTTATAGAGGTTTCCAGTGCATCGGTGCATCAAAAAGTGCCCCAATGACCCCAAATCTTCCAGAGAAGTTTGCTTTACCTTTGTAAAGTCCAAAACCCGATTTTGAGAAAGGTTTATAACGAACGGCCCGAACTTCTTAGTGTATAGATTTGGTTACGTGTTCAGGTCTGTTCACTGAGGTGGTTGTCATGCGGAAAAAACTCGAAAGGAAGCTCGCCTCGGAGCCACTGAACTTCGAGTCCTTCTTCTCAGAGAAGGCTCTCCAGATGAAGGCATCTGAAATTAGGGAACTTCTCAAGCTCGTCGAGACCAGCGACGTCATAAGCCTCGCAGGAGGTTTACCGGCACCGGAAACGTTTCCCGTTGAGATCATCAAGAAGATAGCCGAAGACGTCCTGACGAACCACGCAGACAAAGCCCTGCAGTACGGCACTACAAAGGGCTTCACGCCACTCCGCCTGGCCCTCGCAAGGTGGATGGAGAGACGCTACGGTATTCCGATGAGCAAGGTCGAGATAATGATGGTCGCCGGAAGTCAGCAGGCCCTCGACCTAATCGGGAGGGTCTTCATAAACCCCGGCGATGTCGTAATAGTTGAAGCACCGACCTACCTCGCCGCCCTTCAGGCCTTCAAGTACTACGACCCCGAGTTCGTCAGCATACCCATGGATCACGATGGCATGAGAATCGACATGCTGGAGGAGAAGCTTGAGGAGCTCAAGAGGAGTGGCAAGCGCGTTAAGTTAGTTTACACGGTTTCAACCTTCCAGAACCCGATGGGCGTAACCATGAGCCTTGAGAGGAGGAAGAGGCTCATAGAACTGGCCAGAGAATACGACTTCATAATCGTTGAGGACAATCCCTACAGCGAGCTTCGCTATTCGGGCGAGCCAGTACCCCCGATAAAGCACTTCGATGACGAAGGGAGGGTCATATACCTCGGGACGTTTTCAAAGATACTGGCCCCCGGCCTTCGTCTCGGCTGGGTTTCAGCCCATCCACACTTCATAAGGAAGATGGAGATAGCAAAGCAGAGCGTTGACCTGTGCACCAACACACTCGGGCAGGCTATAGCTTGGAAGTACGTCGAGGAGGGCCACCTTGACAGGCACATACCGGAGATAATCGAGTTCTACAGGCCAAGACGCGACGCTATGCTGGAGGCCCTTGAGGAGTTCATGCCGGAGAGCGTGGAGTGGACGAGACCGGACGGCGGAATGTTCGTCTGGGTGACGCTTCCGGAGGGGATAGACAGCAAGCTGATGCTCGAAAAGGCCGTCTCAAAGGGCGTCGCCTACGTTCCGGGTGAGGCCTTTTTCGCCCACCGCGAGGTCAAGAACGCCCTTAGGCTCAACTTCACTTACGTGCCAGAGGAGAAGATACGCGAAGGCGTCAAGAGACTCGCGGAGGTAATAGAAGGGGAAATCCGCTCGCGGACTTGAGAAAAGCTTTTTTACTTTCTCTTCTCATTCATCCCGGTGGTTGTATGAAGCCCCTGATAGCCCTCATAGGCTCTTTTAAAGAAGGGTGCGTCTCGGCACCGCGTGAGCACCTGTTAATGGTCTCAAAGGCCGGAGGTCTGCCAGCGGTGTTCTCTGTGGAAACCGACCCGGAGGATCTCCTAGAGGTTGCCGACGGAGTGCTTCTCATAGAGGGGCCAGACGTGCACCCGCGCTTCTACGGTAGCGACCCGTCTCCAAAGCTTAGAGAAGTTGACGTTGCCCGGGACGAGTTTGAGATAGAGCTCGTCAAGAAGGCTGTAGAGAGGGGAACACCGGTAATGGGCATCGGAAGGGGGATGCACGTCATAAACGTCGCCCTCGGCGGAACCCTCTACCAGGACGTCTATGAAATCCCGAAGGCGATAAAGCACGACTGGGACATAAAATCCGTGAGGCCCGAGCAGAGACTCCACACGATACGCGTAAAAGCCGATTCAATTCTCTACTCCATACTGAAAGAGACTCTCAACGTGGAGAGCACAAACGAAGCGTGGACGTGGGTCAACAGCTTCCACCATCAGGCTGTGAAACGGGTCGGAGAGGGGCTCAGACCGGTCGCCTTCGCAGTTGATGGTCTCGTCGAGGCGATAGAGTCCAGCGAGGGGTTCCTTCTTGGCGTTCAGTGGGGGCCGGAATATCTGGAGGAGATGCTACCCCTCTACAGGGCCCTCGTCAACGCAGCCTCCGGAAGGCATGAGGAGCAGGAAGAGCTCCTGAGGAGAGAGATAGAGGCCGAGGTCAGGGAGGAAATCGAGAGGGAGCTCAGCGGGGAACGAGGTGAGAACCATCACAGCTCGGAAACGAGCGGTAGCCCTCCCGACATGAGCCAAACGTGATTCCCTTCCCCAGTATCTTTTTCTCCGCCTCCCTGAGTATTTTAAACCTGAGCTCTTTGGGGAGGTAGTAGTAGCCACCAATCCTCTCTCCCCGTTCGTAAAGGGGCCAGAGTTTCTCCATAAGGCCTGGAAACTTCGCGAACATTCTCTTCTTCGAGTCAGGCCTCAGCTTTAGCGTGGAGACCGTTATATGGCTAACGAAGTCGAGGTTGGAGAGGGTTTCGTCGAAGTCCTCCCATGTGTAGAAGGGGATTATCGGGTCTATGCGCGCGTAAACCGGAATTCCGGCTTCCTTGGCCTTCCTCAGTGCCCTAATCCTGGCCTTTGGAGAGGGGGCGTTCGGCTCAAGGAGCCTCGCCTTGGCCTCGTCAACGGTTGTAACGGTCACCCCAACGGCGCACTTGAGCTCATTCAGAAGATCTATATCCCGCTCAAAGATGTCAGACTTGGTCAGGAGGAGGCACCTGACGTCGTAGCGTTTGAAGAGCTGGAGAACCTTCCTCGTGATTCCCAGTTCCCGCTCAACCGTTGGATACGGATCCGAGGAGTAGGAAAGTGCTATGATATAACGTTTGTCGAACTTTCTGAGTTCCCTCTCCAGCTTGGGGAGAAGGCTCTCCTTGGTTCTGACTTTGAAGGCCTTTGGAATGTAGCTCGTTATGTAGCAGTAAACGCACGCGTGGTCGCAACCGGTGTAGACGTTCAGGGTGTATTTGAAGGGGCAGGTGCAGAGCTTCGACTTCCATGGGTCGAAGGGCCTTATGTACATGCTTAACCCTTTGGAGAGGGCTTTTAAAGGGCTTTCCTCACTATCTCTGGTGGTCGAAGTGGGGGAGCCGATAAAGGGAAGGGTGGAGTGGTTCAGGGACTACCAGTTCATAGGCAGGATTGAGGGAGACAAGTGCTCGGTCATACTCGGGGAGGGCGGTATAAGCCCGATGCGCCTCCTTCTCCTGAGCGTCGCCGGATGCACTGCCTACGATGTTGTGGCGATACTCAAGAAGATGCGCGAGCCCATAGAGGGCCTTGAGGTGGAGATAAGCGGTGAGAGGCGGGAGGAGCACCCGCAGGTTTACACAAGGGTTCACATCCACTACAGGATTTACGGGAGGGTTAGGGAGGAGAAAGCCAGAAGAGCCATAGAGCTGAGCCAGGACAAGTACTGCTCTGCGAGCGCCCACATGAAGCTCAGCGGTGCTGAGTTGACGTACTCGCTTGAGGTCGTCCCGGGGAAGGGTTAACTTTTTAACCTCCCCTCCTCCGGCCGGTTCGGTGATACCGTGATAGGGCTTGCCAAATACCTCATAATCATCTACGGCGGTCTCTTCGCCATAACGAACCCCATAGGAGCCGTCCCGGTGTTCCTCAGCGTGACCCACGACCTCGGCTGGCGGGAGAGGCGGGAGATAGCAAGAAAAACTTCTGTGACGGTCATAGCGACGCTCCTTGTTTTCGCCCTCATCGGGCAGTGGATATTCAAGTTCTTTGGCTCCAGCATTGACGCCTTCTCGATAGCCGGTGGGATACTGCTCTTCAAAATGGCCATGGAAATGCTCTCCGGGAAGCTCTCCACGGTAAAGATAAGCAGTGAGGAGGAGCTCGATGAGGATGCCGTTACCCTTGAGGAAGTCGCCATAATCCCGCTCGCGATACCCCTGATTTCGGGACCCGGCGCGATAACGACGGTGATGCTCTACATGGCAGGAACCTCAACAGTACCGGAGAAGGCGGTGGTGATAGCATCCATAATCCTCATCGGCCTGACCGTATGGCTCGTCCTGTGCTCCGCCAACAGGATAAAGGCCAAGCTGGGTCGTGTGGGAATCAAGGTCATGACGAGGATGATGGGACTCATACTGACCTCGATGGCCGTCCAGATGACGATAAACGGCATCAAGGGCGCCTTCGGCCTCTGACCAGAAAGCCTTAAATTCAACCCCGAAAACTCCCTCAGGTGTTCGAAGTGAGGGGAGACCTGATAAGGATACTCAGCTCGATTGAGGAGAAGGCCAACGAACTCAAGCTTGAGGGCTACGAGCCCGACGTCGTCATAGTCGGCAGGGAAGCCTACGAGTTCATAAGGGAGCAGGTGAACGAAGAGTTTGGCGGGGACGAGGAGGTGGCCGAGCTCTCAGGCCTTCCGGTCAGGGTGGTTGACGAGTTCGGTAAGGACGCCCTCGTCGTTGACAGCAAAGTCCTCGGCTACGAAAACTCCGCGAAGAGGTTCAGGGTCGTGCCGTGAGCCAGGCCCTCCCGTTCCTCATCTTAACTTTCGCACCGCTCAGGAAGACAAGACTTAGGGCGATGGCAACTAGGTCGGCCACGCTCCCCGGATTCCTGAGGTCGCCCTTCTCCCTGAGGAATGCGTCGAACTCCTCAAGTGATAGCTTTCCCTCAAGGACTTCCCTGGCCTTTTCCCTGACGAGCAGTTCCTCGGCTTCTCCCGCCTTTCTCCGGATCAGAGTGTCCCCCCTCTCAGCCAGCAACTCAAGGAAGAGCTTTATTGAGGCCTCCTCAAGGGGCATCTCGTTCGCCAGCTGGAGAATTCTAGAGAAGGCCCAGTAGGTCACCTCATAGGAGTTCAGCCACTCACAGAAGACCATCTCCCTTGCACAGCTGAGTCCGGCCAGCTTCATCAGGTTGACCCTGTCCCTGAAGAGCTCCTCAAAGGCGCTCTCGGAGTAGACGTCGTACTTAACCCCCCTAGGTATTCCCTTGGGCTCAAGAATCCTTATGGCCCGGTAAAGCTCCATAGTGTCCCTGACGCTGGATTCCTCAATGAGAAGCCTCGCCTTCTCTCCCCCTTCCCTCAGCTTCCTCGTGAGGGCGAGGCCGGCAATCAGTGGTATAGAGAGCACGAGAACCCCGAAGTTCGGGTTTCCCGACTGAACGCGCCTCGTGGCCTCTGCGCCCCTCCTTATGAGCTCCCCGATGCCAGCCTCGGCTGGAGAGAGAACCCCGGAGCGTATAAGCTCCCCCCTCCTGACGGTTTCGTGATATATGCCCACCAGCGCCGGGTAAGAGACGAGGAAGTTGTAGATGCTCAAGTCCTCGAAGTCGGCAAACCTGTTAACGTTGCCGGGCTTCGGCAGGGCAACTTCAACCAGGGGGCCCGTTATGAAGGCCCTGACTATCTCCCACCGCTCCATTCACACCACCAGATATATGACTAGGTAGAGGAGGTAGAGGAAAAGCACGAGCTTTCTCCAGAAGCCCCTGGCGAGGAGGTAAAGGCCACCCGCGATGAAGGTGACACCCCAGAAGGCACCCTTGATGTAGGGGGCGTAAACCCTGAGGGGCTCAAGGAAAGCCGGTCTGAACTGGAGGAGGAGCAACGCAATGCCGATTAAGACGAGAAGCACTCCAGCGGTTCTCACCTCAATCACCCCTCAGGAGGAGCAGAACACCCAGGATGAGCAGGCCTAGCGCGACAGCGGTTGTCCTGTCAATGGTAACCGGCACGATGGGTCTCATAAGGAGCACGAGTCCAAAGGCTATGAGAACTATCGCGAGGAGCTTGAGGTTCCCGGAGCCCTCCCTGAGCTTTCTGCTGGCTTCGTCTATGAAATCATCACTCTCCTCCCCGTTCTTTTCCTCGGGGATGACGAAAGCCGCGAGGAGGTAGAGGAGGGTCATCTGCACAGGGTAGAAGACGAAGAGCAGTATGAAGAACAGCCTGACGAGGGTTGGGTCGAGATCAAAGTACTCGGCTATTCCACCGAGAACCCCGAAGAGAATCCTGTCTTTCCTTGAGCGCCTCAGTCTCTTCTCCATTTCCCCCACCGATGTTTTCTACGGGTGGAGGTATTTAAAAATTGGGATTAGCGAAGGAGCTTAACGAACTCCCTCATCCAGGCGTAGAGGTCACCGGGATGCCTTGAGCTGACCCAGTTGCCGTCGACAACGACGGGCTCGTCAACCCACTCGACGCCGGCGTTGATCAGGTCGTCCCTTATGCCGATGTAGCTGGTTCCCTTCCTGCCCTTGAGAACCCCGGCAGAGATGAGTATCTGCGGTCCGTGGCAGATGCTCGCGACGGGCTTTCCGTCCTCGAACATTTTCCTGGCTATCATCACGGCCTTCTCGCTCAGCCTGACCCTCTCGGGAGCCCTCCCACCAGGGAGGACAAGTGCATCGAACTCATCCGAGTCTACCTCCTCAAAGGTCAGGTCGACCTTCACTGGATAGCCGTGCTTCCCCGTTATCGTTCCCCTTTCAAAGCTGGCAACGTAGACCTCATGGCCCTCTTCCCTAATCCTGTGGAGCGGATAAATCAGCTCAACGTCCTCAAACTGGTCCGCACTCAGAAACAGCACCTTCATGGTATCACCCGGGAAAAATTGGAGAGGACATTTATAACCCTAACTGGACAAAAACGTTCAGAGAGGCAGTTCGGTCGTCTCCTTATGGGTTTTGAGGACGACCATGGTATGCGTTGAGTCAACTCCCTCTATCTCCCCAATCCTGTCGAGGAAGTCGTTGAGCTCCTCGCTGCTGCGCGTCCTTATCTTGATGAGCATGTCGTAGTCCCCTGTGGTCTCGTAGACCTCCACTATCTCGGGATACCTCATAAGCTCCTCGGCGACGTGGGAATACATCCCGGCCCGGGCCTTAATGAGGACGAAGGACAAAATTCTGAAGCCCAGAGCCTCCGGGTCGAGTATAACCGTGAACTTCCTTATGATGCCCTTCTCCTTCAGCTTCTTTATGCGCTCGTATATGGTTGACTCGGCCAGGCCGACCTCCTTCGATATCTCGCGGAGGGGAGTTCTGCTGTTCTTCTGGAGGATCGCGAGTATCTTCCGGTCAATTTCGTCGAGACCACTTCTGGTCATCTCCACCACCGTCATGGAAAATTTTCGAAAGTCCTTAAAAATTTGCCGATTTAGAGCGACCATACGTTTATAAAAGGCCGTTCGTCTTTTAGTCCGGCCGGGGGTGAACAGCGATGCCAACGAACGTCACGGCTGAGTATCTAGCGGCCGAAGAGGAGTACAGGAACGCAAAGACGATACCCGAGAAAATCAGGGCACTTGAGAAAATGTACGCCACGGTTCCAAAGCACAAGGGAACCGAGAAGCTCCGGCTCCAGATAAAGAGGAAGCTCGCCGAGCTTAGAAGGGAACTGGAAAAACAGAGGGCACAGAAGAAGGGCGGTGGCTACTCCTTCAGCGTCAGGAAGGAAGGTGCTGCCCAGATAGTCTTAGCGGGGCTTCCAAACGTCGGGAAGAGCTCGCTCCTGAAGGCACTCACAAACGCGGACGTCGACGTCGCTAACTACGCCTTCACGACCGTCGAGCCAATACCGGGCATGATGCACCACAAGGACGTCCAGATACAGCTGGTTGAAGTCCCGGGGCTTGTGGAAGGCGCCGCTCTCGGAAAGGGAATGGGCCCCCAGCTGCTCAGCGTGATAAGGAACGCAGATGCGATAGCAATCGTCGTAGACCTCTCGCAGGACCCGGTGAAGCAGATGGAAATTCTTCTGAGGGAGTTCGAGAGGGCTGGAATCAAGGTCAACAAGAGAAAGCCGAGGGTCGAGATAAAGAGAACCGCCAGCGGGGGAATAGTCATCAACGGCTCTGAGAACATAAAGGGCGACATGAGGGAAGTCATGCGGATGCTCCGTGAGGAGAGAATCCACTCGGCAGAGATAACCGTAAAGGAGCCCGTCACCCTTGAGGAGTTCGCCGATGCCCTCGACGAGAGCCTCGTGTGGAAGAGGGCGATAATCGTGGCCAACAAAGGCGACGCCCCGGGCAGTAAGGAGAACTACGAGAGGCTTATCAAGACCTATGGAGACCGGTTTAAGATAGTCCCCGTCTCGGCGAGGAGGAAGATAAACCTCGACAAGCTCAAGGACGAACTCTACGAGCTCGCCGGAATAATCAGGGTCTTCACGAAGAGTCCCGGGGAGGAGCCAGCTTATCCGCCGGTTGCACTAAAGAAGGGCTCAACGGTTATGGATCTCGCCGAGAGGATACACAAGGACTTCGCCAAGAACTTCCGCTATGCAAGGGTGTGGGGAAAGAGCGTTAAGTTCCCGGGCCAGAGGGTTGGGGCAGACCACGTCCTTGAGGACGGGGACATAGTTGAGATACACGCCCGCTGAAGCGGGACAAAACTTATAAGGCTCTCGGAATTTACCCAAAGCGGGCATGGGCCGGTAGCTCAGCCTGGTTAGAGCGCGGGGCTTTTAACCCCGTGGTCGCGGGTTCGAATCCCGCCCGGCCCGCCAGAGCCCTTTTTCTGTCTCTACACTCCAGTCGTTGCTTTGATTCAACAGCCCCACCTAAGTCTGAGGCGTTTTTCTTACCCAACGTAACCTTTTTAAGCCCTTTTGCGTTAGAGCCTATGGTAACAAAAGGTTACTAAAGGGGGTGACGCTCATGGTCAAGAGGGTAAAGACCGGAATCCCCGGAATGGACGAGATACTTCACGGGGGGATTCCAGAGCGAAACGTTGTTCTGCTCAGCGGTGGACCCGGAACTGGGAAGACGATATTCTCCCAGCAGTTCCTCTGGAACGGCCTCCAGATGGGTGAGCCCGGAATCTACGTGGCTCTGGAGGAGCACCCGGTTCAGGTCAGGCAGAACATGGCCCAGTTCGGCTGGGACGTCCGGAAATACGAGGAGAAAGGGCTGTTCGCAATGGTGGATGCCTTTACCGCGGGCATAGGAAAGAGTAAGGAGTACGAGAAGTACATAGTCCACGACTTAACAGACCTCAGGGAGTTCATAGACGTCCTCAGGACGGCTATCAGGGAGATAAACGCCAAGCGCGTTGTGATTGACTCCGTTACGACGCTCTACATCAACAAGCCGGCCCTCGCGAGGGGCATAGTGATGCAGCTCAAGAGGGTTCTCGCCGGACTTGGAGTTACCAGCATCTTCGTCAGCCAGATAAGCGTCGGCGAGCGCGGTTTCGGCGGGCCCGGTGTTGAGCACGGCGTTGACGGCATAATAAGGCTCGACCTCGACGAGATAGACGGCGAGCTCAAGCGCTCGCTGATAGTCTGGAAGATGCGCGGAACTAGTCACTCCATGAGGAGGCACCCCTTCGAGATCACCGACAAGGGGATAGTCGTTTACCCGGACAAGGTTCTCAAAAGGAAAACTGTTGTTGAACTATGAAGGAGGTGATGGAGATGGTAGAGGTTCCGCTGAACCCGATCGGAAGGGAGGAGATACACAGGCTTGAGAGCATACTCCTCTTCGCGACCCTCTTCAGGCCCGAAGTGATAGAGCTGATAAAGGACCCAGCGGAGAGACTCACATGGGTTGACAGCTTAGCGGTAGCGGCTGGAGCGCTGGCCAGGGAAAAGGCGGGAATGACAACCAGCGAGATAGCTGAAGAGCTCGGCAGGACTGAGCAGACGATAAGGAAGCACCTCAAGGGCGAGACGAAAGCGGGCCAGCTCGTCAGAGAAACCTACGAGCTCATAAAGCAGGGCAAGCTCGACGAGCTCGTCAGGAACATCGAGGTTCTAGCTAAAGGCGGTCAGCTCGTTGCGATGGAGGAGTACGAGAAGCTCAGGAAGGAGAAGGAGGAGCTTGAGGCCAGAGTCAAAGAGCTGGAAGAGAAGGTCAAGACCCTTGAGGAGGAGAAGAAAGAACTCGAAGCCAAGGTTGAGAAAATCAGGGAAGTCCTGAAGGACGCGTTGGAGAGGGTGAAGGAGATAGAAAAGCTGCTGTGACTATCCGTTTCCGTTTTTCCTCAGGCTCTCCTCCCAAGTCATTATCATGTGGGTGAAGGTCTCGTCGTCCTCCTCGATTCCGCGCTTTATCTCGCTCACGTGGGCGTACTTTGCCCTGAACTTTTCAAGGATGTAGTCCACGGCCTTCTCGGGTTCTGCCTTGGTGCCACAGGTGTAGACGTCCAGAGCTGCGTAGCCCTTCTCGGGCCAGGTGTGAACAGAGATATGACTCTCGGCGACGATAACCACGCCGCTGACCCCTGTTGGCGAAAACTTGAAGAAGTAGCTTGACTTGACCTCCATGTTGCTTATCTTAGCCGCCTCAATGAATATTTCGCGAATCTTGTCAGCGTCACCGAGAATCTCAGGATCGCAACCGGCCGCCTCAACAACGTAGTGGAACCCTATCGTCTCAATCTCGCCCATGGCCCTCACCTCCTCTTTCGGGGGTAACCGGCACCCTTTTTAAAGTTAATCCCGAAAGTGAACGGCAATCAGCGGGCCGTTTCAGCCTTGTAATGTCCTGAACCGAATTTTATTGAATTAAACGGCTTTCTCTTTACTGTTCTCGGTTAATCCTGAGGATTTTTGTCCAATCGCTCCCAAAACCGACAATTCCCCTCCTTTTGGTGGCCGGCACCCCAACCACTAATTTTAAAACTCCACCACCCAACTACTCCATAACTCAGGACAACAACTGCCCCGGGGTGAACTTATGGCGAAGAAAAAGCGCAGAAAGGAACCTTCCATTGAGGAAGAGTTTCGCACAAAGAAAAGAGAAAAGCTCAGGTTTCTGGCTGAAATGGAGCCGAAGAAGATGATTATGTACCCCCTCGCGGTCTTCATAATAGCACTTCTTCTCGTGGCCGTTCACTTCCCTCCCCTGGGAATAGACCTCAGGGGCGGTGTCGTCGTAACGGCCTACGGCGTCAGCGCGAACCCTGACGAGATGGAGAAGTGGCTCGACGGCCAGCTCGGTGTTGACGTCCACGTTGAGAGCTTTAAGAGCGTTGAGGGAGTCTCTGGAATCAGGGTGTACGCGCCAACTGGCGTTGACCCCTTGAAGATAATAAGCCTCCTGAAGACCAAGTTCCCAGATGCAAAGTACACCCACAGCGAGGTTCAGCCAACCTTCGGGGAGCTCGCCAAAAAACAGGGAATCAAGGCCGTTACCTTCGCGTTCATAGCGATGGCCCTCGTTGTGTTCCTCTTCTTCAGGAACCCGGTGTCGTCCCTGGCGATAATCTTCTCGGCCTTCTCGGACATGGTGATAGCAGTGGCCTCAATGGGAATATTCAGGATACAGCTGACGACCGCAACAATAGCGGCACTGCTCATGCTCATAGGTTACACCGTTGACAGCAACATACTCCTGACGACGAAGCTCACGAGGAGGAAGGAGGACACGATAGAGGAAGCCTACCTGAGCGCGGTCTCAACGGGCTTCACGATGAGTACGACGACACTCGGTGCCCTCCTTATGCTCTGGCTCATCTCAACGTCCCCGACTATTGACAACATAGCCATAGTCCTTATATTCGGCCTCCTCGCGGACTTCATGAACACCTGGATATTCAACGCAGGCGTTCTCAGATGGTACCTCTCAAGGGGGGTTAGCTCATGAACAGAAAGCTGAAGAAGCTCCTCCTGAGCTGGAGGGTTCTCCTGCTCATACTCTTCCTCACGGGCTCGATAGCGACGCTCTACTTCAAGCCCCTCACCTTCGGAATAGACATAGCCGGTGGCGTTGCCATAGTTGCCCAAACGGAGCACCCGGTCGACCAGAAAACGATGGAGCTCGTCGTTGACTCCCTCCAGAGGCGTTTGAACACCCTCGGGCTGAGGGACATAAGCGTTGAAGGTCAGGGAAACCAGATAGTCCTCGTCAAGGTCGCGAACGTGACCAGTGCTGAGGAGGCGAATCAGATAAAGCAGGTCATCGAGAGCCAGGGTGTATTCTACATGGAGTTCGACGGCGTAATCTTTGGGACAGGTAAGGACATCGTTTACGTCGGCCCCTACGAGATAAAACCCGACGGAAGCTGGGCTGTCCCCTTCAGGATTTCAAAGGCCGCAGCAGAAAAGTTCGCCAAGCTGGCCAAGGGAAAGGCTGGATGGCCCGTTGACATGTTCCTCGACCCGCCGGTTAACTCCCTCCTCGTGGTTCCGAAGAGCGTCTACAGCGTCATGAACAGCACGACCTTCAACGCCCAAGCTCCACAGGCACCGTTCCTCGTGAAGAGGATCAAGAGCGCGCTTAACATAACCACAGTGCCTTACTCCGGCCAGAGCGCCGAGGAACTCAAGAAGCTCGCCGGGGGAAAGCCCATCGTCCTCGTCGACGTCCCACAGAGCCTCTACGAAAACCTCAGAGAAATGAACGCCAGCGTTAAGTACATCCCGCGCCCCAAGGGTGCAGACGACAGAACACTCGTAAAAAGCGTTCTCGGTCTCTACGGGCCTTACTCCCTCGGTGAGGGCCTCGCCAACGGTCAGCCCCAGACGGACGTTCAGATAAGCGGTTCAGCTCCGAACAGGCTTGCCGCAGAGCAGGAGGCCAAAACTGTCTATACAGTCCTGAAAAGTGGTTCGCTCCCGGTCAAGCTCAACGTCATCGGGATGCAGTTCATCTCGCCCAAGCTCGGCGAAAACTTCAAGACCCAGGCACTCTATGCGGGCCTCGCGGCCCTCGTCGCGGTTCTGCTTATAGTCTACTTCCACTACAGGCGCTGGAAGATAGCAATACCGGTTGCCAGCACGAGCCTCTTCGAGGTCATCATAATCCTCGGAACCGCTGCGCTAATCAACTGGAACCTCGACCTCCCGAGTATAGCCGGTATAATTGCAGCTATAGGTACCGGAGTTGATCAGCAGATAGTCATAACCGACGAGCTCCTCGGCGGTGAGAGGGTTGCGAGAATAACGAGACGCGCCAGCAGTCTGAGGAGGATAGGCAGGGCGTTCTTCATAATCTTCGCCTCGGCAGCGACGACCATAGCAGCCATGAGCTTCCTGCTGGTTTACTTCGTCGGAACCCTTAAGGGATTCGCGGTAACGACGATACTCGGCGTCCTGATAGGAATATTCATCACGAGACCGGCGTACGCAGAGATTGCCAAATACCTCATCGGTGAGGAGTGATGTACGTCATAATAATGGGCGCGGGCAGGGTTGGCTACCTCGTCGCGAAGATGCTGGAGGAGGACGGACACGATATAACGATAATAGAACTTAACAGGGAAAGGGCCGAGGAGCTCTCGGGGATGGTCAACGGTCTGGTAATACAGGGGGACGCAACCGATACGAAAACCCTAGAGGAGGCCAACATAAAGCAGGCGGATGCCTTCGCGGCGCTAACCGGTAAGGACGACGCCAACCTGCTGGCCTGCATACTGGCCAAGAACCTGAACCCCAACATCAGAACATCCCTGAGGATAAGCAACCCAAAGAACAAGCGCATCTTTGAAGAGGTCTCCGACCTGAAGAAGTACTTTGACTTCGTCATAAGCCCCGAGGAGATAGCAGCTGAGTACATCAGCAGGAACATTATCACCCCTGGCTTCGACAGGGTGCTCTTCCCGAAGGAGGGTGCCGAGATAGTCCGCTTCACCATAGACGAAAACAGCGACGTCTCAGGAAAGCTCGTGAGGGAACTAAAACTCCCAAAGGATGCTTTAATCATAGCCGTCTACGACGAGAAGGGCAACCTGATAATTCCCTCCGGAGACACGAAGTTGCCCAAAAAGGGCCAGATAATCGTTTTTGCCAAGAACGGTGTCCTAAGCGAGGTGAAAGAATTACTGGAAAAGAAAGTCAAAGGCGAAGAAGTCCAAGCCGGATGAGCACCTTTTCTTTTCGTTTTCAAAACCCTTAGGCTCTTATACCATAAACTATTTAAACCAGTTAGGGAAGCCAAAGTTGGCGAAAAGCTCACCTGTTTTCAGGGTCATCGGAGGGACTGCTCATGGAGGACGTCATCAAGCGTATTGTGGACGCAGAAAGGGAGGCAGAGGAGCGCATAGAGCGGGCCAAGAGCGAGGCCAAGGAGCTCGTCCTGAAGGCGAAGGAAGAGGCTAAGGCCCTTGAGGAAAAGATAATCCAAGATGCCCAGAGACAGGCCGAGAGTTTAATCGAGAAGGCCCGCGTTGAGGGCGAGGAAGAGGCAAAGAGAATTCTCAAGGAGGGGGAGATGGAGATATCCGCCCTCCGTGAAAAGGCCGAGTCCAACTTCGAGAAGGCAGTAAACTCGGGAATAGAGCTGATAAGAGGGGGCTGAAATGTTCAGGCCCGAAGAGATGGTCAAGCTAGAGGTAATAACGCTCAACAGGTACAAGGACGAACTGTTGACCTATCTCCACGAGGCCGGGGCCGTTGAGATAAGGGAAACGGAGGTCAGGATAGCCCAGAGGGATGCGCCGAACGAGTACTACCGAAAGGCCGCTTCATACTCGATAACGATTTCAAGGCTCACCGAGTTCCTCAAGGCATACAAGAGAACCTCAGGAGGAGGGATAAAGGAGTTCTTCTTCCCCAGAGAGAGACCCAAGAGGACGTATCGCTATGAGGGCATCGAGAAGCTCATCAAGGACGTGGAAACGTTTTTATCCAAGGCTGAGCCTGAAATAAAGGCCGTTGAGTCGAGGATAAGCTCAATCCAGACCGAGATAGAGAGAATAAGGGAAGCGATTGCCACCCTTGAGATGCTCTCATCGCTCGACATAGAGGTCAGCTACCTGAGGCACAGCGGTCTCGTCGAGGTAACCGTCGGCTCAGTCGAGAGGCCGAGGCTCAAGGGCCTTCTTGAGGAGCTGAAAAAGGCCACAGAGGGCAGGGTAGCGGTCGTCACAAGGGACTTCAAGGACAGGGTTCTGATGGTAATAGCAACCCTCAGAAGAGACCACGACAGGGTGAACTCGATTCTCGCCAAGCACTCCTTCGAGAGGATAGAGGTTCCCGAAGGAAAGGGGAAGCCTTCAGAGCTCCTGAGGGAGTACGAGAGAAAGCTCGACGGGAAGTTCAAAGAGCTTGAAGATGCCAAGAGAGACGCCGAAGGGCTGGCGGAGAAGTACTACGAGGAGGTTCGCTTTTACCAGGAGCTCATGGAAAACGAGCGCGACAAGGCCTCAGTTCTTCCAATGCTCGCGAGAACCAACATGACCTTTGCCCTTACCGGCTGGCTCCCGAGGCCCGAGGTTCCAAGGGTTCTGGAGGGGATAAAGAGAATAACCGGGGGCAAGGCCTACATAAACGTCAGGGAGCCCACAAGGGAAGAAATCGAGGACATACCCATAAAGCTCAAGAATCCAAAGTGGGCAAGACCCTTCGAGATGCTCACCGAGATGTACGGCGTCCCGAGGTACGACGAGGTCGACCCAACGCCGATAATAGCTTTCACGTATTCCTTCTTCTTCGGCTTCATGCTCACGGACTTCATGTACGGGCTCATCGTCGGAATAGTGGCGGCGCTCCTCGTCAAGGGGCACAGAAAGTTCAACGACGGAACCTACAAGTTCGCCTACACGCTCCTCTGGAGCTCGGTCTTCACGATACTCATGGGAATACTCTTTGGAAGTTACTTCGGCAACGCCGGGGACATCGTTCTCCAGTACATCACAGGAAACCCCAACGCCCACTTCTGGAGGATAGCAGATTCGCTTAGAGACCCGATGTTCGTGCTCACATTGGCGCTCGCTATAGGCCTCGCCCACCTCTTCACCGGCTACACTATCGGCTTCGTGGTCAAGTGGAAGAACGGCGACAAAAAGGGAGCCCTCTTCGACCAGCTCTCGTGGATGCTCATCATAATAGCAATAGTTCTCTTTGCAACGAAGACGTCCACACTCCTCGCAGAGGCCATCTTTGGGGTTGGCATAATACTCTTTGCCATCGGGGAGGTGGTCAACAACGGAGGCCTCGCAGCGCTCCTAATAATCTCGGACTTCTTCGGCTTCATCGGAACGTGGCTCAGCTACGCGAGGCTCATGGCCCTTGCACTGGCAACCAGCGGTATAGCGATGGTCATCAACGTTCTGACTGGGATGGTCTGGTCGATAAAGTTCCTCTACATCGGGCCCCTCGTGGGAATCATAATCTTTATAGGCGGTCAGCTGTTTTCGACCGCCATAAACGCACTCGGAGCATTCGTTCACTCGCTCCGTCTCCAGTACGTTGAGTTCTTCGGAACGTTTTACTCGGGCGATGGAAAGCCCTTCACGCCCTTCAGGGCAAAGAGAGAAGTTTCAAAACTTGAATTGAAAGCTGATGGAGGTGTTTGAAGGATGGACCCGATAGTTTACGTATCCCTTGGAGCAGCCCTCGCGGCAGGCCTTGCCGGTGCGGCTTCGGCCTTCGGTGTTGGTGTTGCGGGTGCAGCAGCTGCAGGAGTGGTCGCAGAGGACGAAAAGAACTTCAAGAACGCCCTCATCCTTGAGGGCCTGCCAATGACCCAGAGTATCTACGGCCTCATTACGCTCTTCCTGATCCTGCTCAGCGCGGGAATCATAGGCGGTGGCTTTAAGTTCACAGCCAACACCCCTGACAACCTCGTGAAGAGCGCCATACTCTTCGGTGCGGGCCTTACCGTCGGCCTCACCGGCCTCTCGGCAATACCGCAGGGCATAATAGCCGGTGCGGGCATCGGCGCAGTTGCCAAGAACCCGAAGACCTTCACCCAGGGCATCATCTTCGCGGCGATGGCAGAGACGATGGCAATCTTCGGTCTCGTCGGTGCGCTTATAATGATAGCCACCGGCGTCGGGCTCGGCGGTTGACCACCTACTTTTTACTTTACAGACCAACGGAGGACTGAAAATGGAGGGTGCAGAACTCATAATTCAGGAGATAAACAGGGAGGCCGAGCAGAAGATACAGTACATCCTCAACGAGGCCAGGGAGGAAGCTGAAAAGCTCAAGGAGGAGGCAAGAAAGAGGGGAGAGGCCAGGGCCGAGTGGATACTGAGGAAGGCCAAGACGCAGGCGGAGATAGAGAAGCAGAGGATAATTGCCAGTGCCCGTCTGGAGGTCAGGAAGAAGAAGCTCGCCGTTCAGGAGGAGTACATTAGGAAGGTTATAGACGGCCTGAAGGAGAGGCTCGCAAGTCTGGACGACGAGGAGTACTTCCCGATACTCGTGGAGCTGACGGCAAAGGCCATAGAGGAGCTCGGCGTGAACTCAGCAGTACTCCGCTCCAACGAGAGAACCCTCAAGCTCATAGTCGAGAGGCTTCCCCGGTTCAAGGAAGAGCTCGCCAAGAGGCTCGGAAAGGAAGTTGAGGTAACCATCGGCGAACCCCTCCAGACAATAGGCGGGGTCGTTGTGGAGAGCCCGGACGGAACGGTTAGGGTTGACAACACCTTCGAGGCGAGGATAGAGCGTTTCAAGAGCGAGCTAAGGGCCACGATAGCCAGGGCCCTCTTTGGGTGATGGGTAATGGAACCGGTAGTGGCAATCCTTGACACGACGCTCGCAGTGGTCTTCACCTGGGTCGCCTACAAGACGGGGGCGTACCTCTACAAATACACCCCCTACTCGTATCCAAACGCAAGGATAAGGGCGATGGAGGCCAAACTCCTGAGCGGACAGAAGTTCAACGAGCTCGCCGAGAGCAGAACCCTTCAGAACTTCGTCGTGAACCTTGAGGACACCGAGTACAAGGAGTACTTCAGCGACATCCAGTCTTACAGCGTGGAGGAAATCGAGAGGGCCCTTGAGAGAGCCCTCGCCGGAACCTACGAGCTGATGTACAAGATACTGCCCAAGCGCTCAAGGGACTTCTTCGGAATACTGCTGGAGGAGTGGGACGTAAGAAACATAGCGAGCGTCGTTAAGGCCAAGCTTGCCGGCGAACCTGCGAGCGACTACGTCGTCGAGCTCGGTAAAATGCTCCCCAAGGTCAAGGCCATGGCAGAGGCAAAGACCATGGAGGAGATACTCGTCATCCTTGAGGGGACTCCCTACGAGGAGCCATACCAGAAGCTCCTCCTTGGCGAAATTGACGCAACCCGCTTTGAAACCGAGCTGTACAGGATTTACTACTCAAAGCTCCTCAACTACGCACTCTCAAGGAAAGAGGAGGAGAGAGTAATCCTCACCGAGTTCGTCAGGCTTTCGATAGATAAGAAGAACCTCTCAACCGTGCTCAGGGCAAAGGTCGCCGGAATGTCAGCGGACGAGATAAGGCCCCTGCTGATCCCTGGAGGAACCGTAAACATGGAGTCTGTCCTGCACGTGGACTCCCTCGACATGGCGCTCGCGGAGCTTGACTCGACCAAATACGGACCGGTAATCAGGGAAGTCCGCGAGGAGATTGAGGGAGACCTCAGCGCCCTTGAGAGGGCCATGGACGACTACATAATCGAAAGGGTCGCGGAGCTGGACAGGTTCTACCCGCTGAGCGTGGCAACCCCCCTGCTCTACATCCTGAAGAAGGACAGGGAAGTAAGGAAGCTGAGGGCCATGGCAAAGCTTATTGGGGATGGCCTCCAACCAGAGGAGATAAAGCACATCGTGGGTGAGGTGGAATGAAGATAGCGGTCCTCGGCGACAGGGACACAGCACTCGGCTTTAAACTGGCGGGCGTCCACGAAGTTTACGCCTTCGATGATACTCCTCTGGACATCGAGCGCCTGAAGAACAAGCTGGAGGAGCTCATAGAGAAGGGGGACGTGGGAATAATCCTCATAACCGAAAGGCTCGCCCAGAGGATTGAGCTTCCAGATGTAACGATTCCGATCATCCTTCAGGTGCCGGACAAGTCCGGCTCAAGATTCGGTGAAGAGGCCCTCCGCGAGATAGTGAGGAGGGCGATTGGCGTTGAGTTGAAGAGGTGAAGGGAAATGGGAAGGATAATTCGCGTTACGGGTCCATTGGTCGTTGCCGACGGGATGAAGGGCTCGAAGATGTACGAGGTCGTCCGCGTCGGTGAGATGGGACTCATCGGGGAAATCATCCGCCTTGAGGGAGACAAGGCCGTCATACAGGTCTACGAGGAAACCGCCGGAGTAAGGCCCGGTGAGCCAGTTAATGGAACCGGGGCGTCCCTTACCGTTGAGCTCGGTCCGGGGTTGCTGACTTCCATATACGATGGAATACAGAGGCCCCTTGAGGTGCTCAGGGAGAAGAGCGGTGACTTCATAGCGAGGGGTCTCACGGCCCATCCCTTACCAAGGGACAAGAAGTGGCACTTCACTCCGAAGGTTAAGGTGGGCGACAAGGTCGTCGGGGGAGACATCCTCGGTGTCGTCCCCGAGACCAGCATAATAGAGCACAGAATACTCGTTCCCCCGTGGGTTGAGGGCGAGATAGTCGAGATAGCCGAGGAAGGCGACTACACCGTCGAGGAGGTCATAGCCAAGGTCAAGAAGCCGGACGGAACCATCGAGGAGCTCAAGATGTACCACCGCTGGCCTGTCCGTGTCAAGAGGCCCTACAAGAACAAGCTCCCGCCCGAGGTTCCCCTCATAACCGGCCAGAGGACGATTGACACGTTCTTCTCCATAGCAAAGGGCGGAACGGCCGCAATTCCGGGCCCCTTTGGCTCGGGGAAGACCGTTACACAGCACCAGCTTGCCAAGTGGAGCGACGCCAACGTCGTCGTCTACATCGGCTGTGGTGAGCGCGGTAACGAGATGACCGACGTCCTTGAGGAGTTCCCCAAGCTCAAGGACCCGAAGACCGGAAAACCGCTCATGGAGAGGACAGTTCTCATAGCAAACACCTCGAACATGCCGGTCGCGGCCCGTGAGGCCTCTATCTACACCGGAATCACCATCGCCGAGTACTTCAGGGACATGGGCTACGACGTTGCTCTAATGGCTGACTCAACCTCAAGGTGGGCGGAAGCGCTCCGTGAAATCTCAGGCCGTCTTGAGGAGATGCCCGGTGAGGAGGGTTATCCGGCTTACCTCGCGAGCAAGATAGCGGAGTTCTACGAGAGGGCTGGACGCGTAATCACACTCGGAAGCGACGAGAGAGTAGGTAGTGTCTCCGTCATCGGAGCGGTTTCACCACCCGGCGGGGACTTCAGCGAGCCGGTTGTGCAGAACACGTTGAGGGTCGTCAAGGTCTTCTGGGCTTTGGATGCCGACTTAGCTAGGAGGAGACACTTCCCGGCAATAAACTGGCTGAGGAGCTACTCGCTCTACATTGACGCAGTTCAGAGCTGGTGGGAACAGAACGTTGACCCTGAGTGGAGGAAGATGCGCGATACAGCGATGGCACTCCTTCAGAAGGAGGCGGAACTGCAGGAAATCGTTAGAATCGTCGGTCCAGACGCTTTACCGGACAGGGAGAAGGCAGTCCTCATAGTCACGAGAATGCTCCGTGAGGACTATCTCCAGCAGGATGCATTCGACGAGGTCGACACCTACTGCCCGCCGAAGAAGCAGGTCACGATGATGCACGTCATCCTCAACTTCTACGAGAAGACAATGTCGGCCATAGACAGGGGAATACCGGTCGACGAGATAGCCAAACTCCCCGTGAGAGAAAAGATAGGCCGTATGAAGTTCGAGCCAGACATCGAGAAGATCAGGGCCCTGATAGACGAGACGAACGCACAGTTTGAGGAGCTCTTTAAGAAGTACGGAGCGTGATTGTCATGCCGGGAATGGAGTACTCGACAGTTAGCAAAATCTACGGGCCCCTCATGATCGTCGAGGGAGTTAAGGGCGTTGCCTACGGTGAGGTCGTTGAGATAGAGACCGAGAGCGGGGAGAAGAGGAAGGGTCAGGTGCTTGAGGCAAGGGAGAACATGGCGGTAGTTCAGGTCTTCGAGGGAACCCGCGACCTGGACATCAAGACAACCAGAGTCCGCTTCACCGGCGAGACCTTGAAGGTTCCCGTTTCAATGGACATGCTCGGCAGGATATTCAACGGAATAGGCAAGCCCATTGACGGCGGACCGGAAATAATCCCCGAGGATAGAAGGGACGTTCACGGTGCTCCGCTCAATCCCGTCGCCCGTGCCTACCCGAGGGACTTTATCCAGACCGGTATCTCAGCTATAGACGGTATGAACACCCTCGTTAGAGGTCAGAAGCTCCCGATATTCAGTGGCTCTGGTCTACCACACAACATGCTCGCGGCCCAGATAGCCAGACAGGCAAAGGTTCTCGGTGAGGAGGAACAGTTCGCTGTGGTTTTTGCCGCGATGGGTATAACCTACGAAGAAGCCAACTTCTTCAAAAAGAGCTTTGAGGAGACCGGAGCAATAGAGAGGGCGGTGCTCTTCCTTAACTTAGCGGACGACCCGGCCATCGAGAGAATCATCACCCCGCGTATGGCCCTTACGGTTGCAGAGTACTTAGCTTTCGACTACGACATGCAGGTCTTAGTTATCCTCACAGATATGACTAACTACGCGGAAGCTCTGCGTGAGATTTCGGCAGCTAGAGAAGAGGTTCCCGGAAGGAGGGGTTATCCGGGTTATATGTACACTGACTTAGCCACTATCTACGAAAGAGCCGGTCGCGTAAGGGGCAAGAAGGGAAGCATAACCCAGATGCCCATCCTGACGATGCCCGACGACGACATAACCCACCCGATTCCGGATTTGACCGGCTACATTACCGAGGGCCAGATAGTCCTCAGCAGGGAACTCCACAGGAAGGGCATCTACCCGCCGATAGACGTTCTACCTTCGCTTAGCCGTCTGATGAAGGACGGTATCGGTAAGGGAAGAACCAGAGAAGACCACCCGCAACTGGCTCAACAGCTCTACGCGGCCTACGCTGAAGGTAGATCGCTCAGAGACCTCGTTGCTGTCGTCGGTGAGGAGGCTTTGAGCGAGACCGACAGGAAGTACCTCAGGTTCGCCGACAGGTTTGAGAGGGAGTTCGTCGCCCAGAGGTATGATGAAGACAGGAGCATCTTCGAGACCCTCGACCTCGGCTGGGAACTCCTCGCGGAACTCCCGGAGAGCGAGCTCAAGCGTGTCAGGAAGGAGTATATCCTCAAGTACCACCCGAAGTACAGGAAGAGGGCTTAATGCCCTCGAACCAACTTTTTAGGTGGTCAAAATGGCAGAACTGCTCAACGTGAAACCAACGAGAATGGAGCTCCTTAACCTGAAGAGGCGCATTACGTTAGCTAAAAAGGGTCACAAGCTCCTCAAGGACAAGCAGGACGCTTTGATAATGGAGTTCTTCACAATCTACGACGAGGCCCTCAACCTGAGGAGAGAGCTCAACCTCAAGATGGAGGAGGCCTTCAAGGCCCTCCAGATGGCCGAGATAGACGTCGGAACGCTCAGGCTGAAGGAGATAAGCCTCTCGGTCAGGCCAAACAAAGAGATAGAAATCAGAAAGAGGAACGTCATGGGCGTTGCGGTGCCACTCATCGAGGCCGAATCCTTCAGGAGAAGCGCCGGTGAGAGGGGCTACGCCTTCGTCTCCAGCTCCGCCAAGGTTGACGTTGCAGCCGACAAGTTCGAGGAAGTCCTCGACCTAGCGGTAAGACTAGCCGAAGTCGAGGAGACCCTCAAGAGGCTCGCAAAGGAGATAGAAACCACCAAGAGGCGCGTTAATGCCCTCGAATACATCATAATCCCGCGCATGGAAGCAACGGTCAAGTTCATCAAGCAGAGGCTTGACGAGATGGAGCGCGAGAACTTCTTCAGGCTGAAGAGGGTTAAGGCGTTAATCGAGGCTAGAAGCCAGGGGACTTAACCTTTTATTCTCCCCCTCGATTCTTCAGCGGTGGTGGTATGACGGAGAAGCTTTTCTATAGAGACCCCTACCTTAAGGAAGCGAAGGCCAGGATTACCGGCCTCGAAGTTAAGGGAAAGTGGGTGAAGCTGACTCTGGATAGGACGATATTCTACCCCGAAGGCGGTGGACAGCCATCCGACAGAGGCCGGATTGAAGGGAACGGCTTTGAAGTGCGCGTTGAGAAGGTTACCGGAAAGGACGAAATCGTTCACGAGGGCGTTATTGAAGGCAGAATTCCGGAAGTCGGCGAGGAAGTGAGGCTTGTACTCGACTGGGAATGGAGATACGAGAACATGCGCGCCCACACAGGACAGCACATCCTCTCGGCGGTTATCAAAGGCCTCTACGGGGCCGAGACCACGGGCTTTCAGATATTTCCGGAATACAATAAGATAGAGATAGACTACTCTGGCGAGCTCACGTGGAAAGACATCCTTGAGATTGAGAGGAAGACGAACGAGGTCATATGGGGGGATGTACCCGTTGAGGTTGAGGTTTACGAAGAGCTCCCGGATGAACTGAGGTCACTCCTCAGGAAGGAGGTCTCCTCGAAGGTCAGGCCACCGATAAGGATAGTCCGCATCGGAACTGTCGATGTCACCCCTTGTGGTGGAACCCACGTAAGGAGCACTGGAGAGGTAGGCTTCCTCAAAGTTCTGCGCATTTACCGGAAGAGCAAAAAGCTCCTGCGCGTAGAGTTCGCGACGGGAGTAAGGGCTCTAAAATACCTCGATGAACTTCTTGAGGACTATTGGAGCGCCTTAAACGAAATGCCCAACAAGAACCGCCCGCTCGTTGAGAGGGTCAGGGAGCTAAAGAAAGAACTTGAGGGCCTTGGGGCTAAGAGGGACTCCCTCAGAAGGGAACTCTGGGAGTGGAAGGGAAGGGCATTGCTTAATGAGGCTATGGAAGTCGGCGGAATCAAGGTCGTTACCCACGTTGAGAGCTCGCCCTTGAAGGACGCCCAGGCCTTTGCGGTTAACTTCGTTGACAAGAACCCCAGAACGGTTATTGCTCTTGCTGGAAAGAACTACATAATCCTCGCGAAGAACTGGGGGGTAGACCTCGACATGAGGGAAGTCCTGAAGGAGGTTCTCTCAAAGGTCGGCGGGGGCGGTGGAGGAAGCGAAAACCTCGCCCGAGGAGGAGGGTTTAAAGAAACTCCCGAGAGAGTTTTGGACGTCGCTCTTGAGGCAATCAGAGAGCGTCTAGGCCGAGCTTCCTTCTGACGAGATCCCACTGCCACTCCGGCACTTTAGGTTTTTCAAGCTCTTTCTCGGCCCGTTCCCTGCTCATCAGGCCATATCTTACGAGTGCCGCTATCCTTCTGTGCTCGAAGCTGTGGCCGTGCTTCTCCCAGTAGAGCTCTAATGCAGGACCGAGGACGAGGCAGTTCGTTGTGTAGCCGGGCAACTCCGGAAACTCGAAGGGGAGCTTTTTCAGAATCTCAAAGCGCTCCTTCTCGCTCATCATGGATAGGAGCCTTATCTGAACTACCCTACCGCTCATCAGCCTGTAGGGATGGTGGCCAAAGGGCAACTCGTGGCCCGTTATTATATACTTGTAACCCTTTTTGAGGGCGTACTTCCTGAGCTTCTCCATCGTCCTCTTTGAGCAGGCCCTGCAGGGACTCTGTGCCTTCAAAAGGGCATTCCTGAAGATATCGGAGTAGTCATAGCGTAAGAGCGTAAAGGGAACCCCGAGGTGTCCCGCTATCCTCTCGGCGTTCTCTATCGCCTCCTTGGCCATAAGGCCGTGGTCTATCATAACCGCCTCAAGCTCCGGCACTCTGTAGACTTCCTTGGCCAAATAGAGGGCAACGACGCTGTCCTTTCCGCCGGAGTACGCTACGATTGCCCTGTCGACTTTCTCCATGAGTTCTTCGAGCTCTCTCCTGATGGCCCTTCTATCTATCGGATGCCTCAGATAGACCTGACACTCCCTGCAGAGGGGTTTTCCGTCAACTACCTCTACCCTCGCCGTCCTCTCATCGTTGACGCATAGCGAGCATTTGAGCATGTCGGGGGAAGGGGAGATGACTTTAAAACGTTACCTCTTGAGCTTAACTTTTCTCCCGAGTTCATCGGCCTTCTCCCTGCCCTTCTTCCCGGCGAAGAAAGAGACCACGGCTATCTGGTTTTCGAGAAGGATTCCCCTGTTGTTCCTCGCTATGAGCCAGCCGAAGAAGACTCCGAAGACGAGACCTGCCAGCCAGAGTTCGATTATAAACGGCCCGCGGGAGAGCCCGCCCGGTCTGGCCGTTACGGATATGGCCTTGTAGGCCAGACCAAAGGCGAGGACGAAAAGGCCCTCAAGGAGAAGGCTTGCCCTCACGGCCCTGCTCAGGAGCGAGAGAACCCTGCTGTCACCGGTGTAGTCCTCAAGGATTTTGCCGTCGTGGATGCTGTAAACGAGGGTTCTCGTGATGTTCGCACCGCTCCTGAATGCTAAGAACGCAAAGAGCATTGCCAGAAAATCCCATCGAACCTTGAAGCTCGCCCAGAGACCGATGAGTATCCAGATTGGAGTGAAAATCCTTTCAATGCCCTTTTTCTCATTTCCGGGAACCTCTACCCTCAAGGCCTTTCTGAGAGTTATCCCTGCGAGCTTTCCACCGACCCTAACGAACCAGACCAGAATATTGATCCCAAGGAAGGTCAGGAGGAGGACTACCGAGAGCAACTCCCAGAGCAACAGTCTCACCGCTCAATAATAGGAGAAAGGGGTTTATCACTTTTGCCTCTCCCTCTTCACGACCGGGGCAACTTCCCTCGCGACCCTCTTGACGCTGAAGAGTGTCAGCGCATCCATCCTCTTGAGCTGGGCGAGAAGACAGCCACTTATCCGGACATCAATATGTTCCCTCGCCCTCATAGACACCTTGAGGAGATCTCTAACGCTCTCGGCCCTCTCAAAGTCGAGGCCGGCTTTTCTAAGGCGCTCCACGTTGAGCTCGTGTATTGTGAGTGGCTGAAGGTGCATCTCGTCAACGCCAAGGGAAGAGGCCAGCTCGGCTATCTTCGGGATGTCTTCATCGTTTATCCCGGGCATAAATATTGTTCTGACCACGGAGCGGACGCTCTTGTCTCTTCCAACTATCCTCAGGGCGTTAACGACTGCCTCGAAGGTGTCGGCGTTCGTAATCTCCAGATGCTTTTCCCTGCTTGCCGCGTCAAGACTTATCATAACAATGTCAAAATCGAGCTTCTTCCAGAGTTCTTCGGTCAAAAGCGAGCCGTTGGTCTGCAAATCGAGCCTCGCGTTGGGAAAGCGCTCGCGGAGCATTTTGTTAACCTCAACGATGCGGGGGCTTAGCAGGGGCTCTCCATACTGGGAGACGGTTATCGCCTTCGGATTGTCCCAGCCGTAGTAGCCGGGTTTCGGAGCTTTCCCGAGCTTTACGGCAACGTTTGAGTAGCAGAATATGCAGTCGTGGTTGCACGCTGGAGTTAGCTCGTAGCTCGGGTGGTGAACCGGGTTCGGGTTGCTCAGATCAAGCCCCTGACAGAACTGGCAGTGACTCGGGTAGCTTATCTCCTCCACGAACTTCTTCAGGAGTCTCGCCTCCCTGTTCTCAAGGATCTGGGGCTCGACCCCCATCTTTCTCGCGAATTCTTCCCAGGTTAACTTCATTCCCACACCCATCCGGAGGACGGGAAAGGGCTTAAAAAAGTGATTGGTCAGAGTAGTCCCCTCAGCTGAAAACCATCAAAGACCGGCCCGTCCCTGCAGACGAGGTACTTACCCAGGGAACAGCTCCCACAGACGCCTATTCCGCACTTCATATAGCGCTCCGCAGAGACTTGAACGTTCCTGTATTCCATAACCCTCAAAACGGCCTTCAGCATTGGTTCAGGTCCACATGCGTAGACCCAGTCGAAGTCCTCTTTTCTCTCGGCCAGAACATCAGTGGGGTAGCCTCTCCTTCCCAGGGAGCCGTCGTCGGTCGTTACAACAACCTCGTCAACGTACTTATCCACGTCCAGCAGAACGACCTCCCTCTCGCTTTTGGCCCCGTATATTAAGGTTATCTCCCCAAAACTTCCCCTTTCCTGCCTCGCGAGGGCGTAAAGCGGGGGGATTCCAATTCCACCAGCGACCAGAGCCACCCGCTCCCCCCTCGCCTCGAAGCCCCTTCCGTAGGGCCCCCTGACCCAGAGCCTGTCCCCTTCACCAAGCTCAAAGAGCCTTGATGTGAACTTCCCGACCCTCTTCACAACTATCAGGTCGCGCCAGGCGAGGCTGAAGGGCTTTTCTCCCGCTCCCGGTAGCCAGACCATAACGAACTGGCCTGCTTTTAAGTCGAACTCCCCATCGAATCTGAACGCCCTAACCCCCTCTCCGGCTTCCCAAGTCTCGGTTATCTCAACGACCCTGTACATTTAACCTGACCCCCTCAGGCTTTCCTATTATTTCATCGTCCTCCATAACGACCCTTCCCCTTATCAGAGTCATCACGACCTTCCCCTTAAGCCTACGCCCTTCCCATGGGCTCCACTTGGCTCTGGTGTAGAACTCCTCGGGCTTAACCCTCCACTCCCTTCTTGGGTCAACCACAGTGAACGTCGCCTCCCCACCGACCTCGAAATCCCTTCCCATTATACCAAAGGCTTTTATTGGCCCCTCGTGCATCTTCTCCACTACCTCCCCAAGGGTCATAATCCCCCTGTTAACCGCGTCCAGGAGGAGGGCAACTTCTGTCTCAAGCCCGGGAATCCCAGCGGCTCCCTCAGCTTTATCCTCAAGTGTGTGGGGTGCGTGGTCGCTCGCTATGATTGGAACCCTTGGGAGGTTCTCCCAGAGGGCCCTCCTGTGCTCCTCGGTTCTGAGAGGCGGATAAACCTTGAGGAGCGGGTTTCTCTCGTAGTCCCTCCTAGTTAGAAAGAGGTGGTGGGGCGTCACCTCAAAGGTTACCCAGGAAAAGCCTCTTTTCAGTATCTCCTCCACGCCATCGCGCGTTGAGACGTGGCAGATGTTAAGGGGCTTTTTCAAGCTTTCCGCAACGTTTAAGGCCCTCTTTATTGCCCGGCTCTCAGCTTCTGGAGGCCTCTCGGGGTTCTTCGCTATAACCTCCGCGTCCTCGGCATGGACGCTCAGAACCTCCGGAGAGCAGGAGTAGTCGCTTTCAAAGTTCTCCGAGTATATCCCCCCAGTCGATGACCCCATGAAAACCTTGTAGAAGTCCGCTCCCGAGTTAACGGCCTCCCTGCAGTTGTCCTTCAGTAGGAAGCCGAGGGCATAATCAGCATAGGCCCTCCCCTCGAAGAGTTCCAGTCGCTTTTCAAACGTTCTGGAGTCCATCACAGGTGGGCTGGTGTTGGGCATGTCAAAAACCGCCGTAATGCCCCCATGAAGGGCAGACTTCGTGCCACTCTCCACTGTCTCTTTTTTCTTTTCCTTGAAGTCCCTGAGGTGGACATGGGTATCGATAAGGCCGGGCAGAACAATGGCCGACTTAAGCTCTATCGTCTCTCCCCCTTTCAGGGGTAACCGGGAGATCCTCTCTATTTTGCCCTCGTTCACCCCCACGCTTCCTTCAAAGACCATTCCACGAAACAGGAACTTCCCTTTGAGAACCAGCTCGTACATAGTGCCCGCCCAAGGTTAATGGGCCTCAGTTTTAAGATTTTTGTTAGTTCAAACTCGAACCCAATCGTTTTTTCGAGTTTCTACAAAGATGATTACGGTTTAATTCGGCATTTATCTGAATATCACGTGGTTTATGTCACCAATACCATTTTTGATGTCGCAATTCTTAATATATGCCCGTACATTTTAGAAAAACAAGATCAAGCCGTTTTATTCACTGGTATTTACCCCGAACTTCTACAACAACGTAACCCTTAAATAGGACTCGGATGTATAGCTTCATGCCATTATACGCCGTATGTGGCAACGTTGCCAAAAACTAAAGGAGGCAGAGGAGTATGAATAGGAAAGCCCTAAGCCTGTTCGTTATGGGCTTGATGTTGTTTAGCGTGTTCTTAGTTGCCAAGCCCGCCAGTGCAGCAGAGGTTCCAGGGGACACCCTTAAGATTGTCCAGCTTGCTGCCCAGGGCAGCCTCTTCATGGGTGTCTTCAACCCCTCACCAAGCGGACTCACTGACGTTTACACCGTCCGTGTCTGGTACTTCCTCGGAGACAGGGCCGTTGCGATGGGTCCCGACGCCCAGTACCACCCCTATCGCTGCCAGCTCGTTGACATAAAGTACAACGTCCCCGTTCCTGACGATGCAGTCATCTGGAACGGAACCCAGAAGCAGTGGGTTGCACCCTACGCGGGCAAGACCGCCAAGAGCGCAATCACCTGGAAGTGCGGTCTCGGAACCTGGGTTGACGGTCAGCCGATAACCCTCGCCGACTACCTCTTCGACTACGCCATGACCTGGGAGTGGGCATACCAAGACGGCAAGGGCGACAAGTTCTACAGCGAGGACTACGCCAACAACTACCAGGGAACCCTCCAGCTGGTTATGGGTCTAAAGGTTGACAAGGTCACCAGCGACTACATCGAGTACACCCTCTACCAGGACTTCGTCGTTCCCTACGACAAGTGGAGCACCGCCATCGGTAACTTCATGGAGAAGCCCGCCTTCCCGTGGGAGCTCTACAACGTCATGAGCAACATGGTCGCCAACGGAGTCAATGGCAAGGAGTTCTCATGGAGTACCACTCCCCAGAACGGTTACCAGCTCGACATGATCGACCCCGAGCAGGCTCCCTACTTCAAGGCCGAGGCCCAGGCCCTTATGAAGGACCCGATACCGGTCTGGCTCAGCACCCTCAAGCCCTGGCTCCAGAAGTGGGGCATCAGTGAGGAGCAGGCCGGAATCACCGCCGACCTCGCCAAGGCCGGCTACCAGGGAATAATCAAGTGGGTTGACAACTACAAGAACGTCCTCATAAGCGATGGCCCGTACTATGTTGAGAAGTACGACCCCAAGGCCATGACCGTCATCCTCAAGCTAGCCAACAACAAGAGGATTGGCTTCCCGGGAACCGTTAACGGCAAGCCCCTGCCGTGGGAGCCCAACTGGAAGGAGATAGACATCTACGGTACCCTCAACAAGGACACTGCTATTCTCGCCGTCGCAAAGGGCGAGTACGACTTCTATTGGTACGCTACCCCGTACAGCGACATAGCCAAGGTCATGCAGCAGTACGGTAAGAACCTCAACCCGATCAAGACCATCGCCGTCTGGTGGTCACTTGACCTCAACCTCGTCGGCGACCCCGAGACCGGTCTCGTCAACTCATCCGGAACCCTCAAGTTCAACCCGATGGCCCTCCGTGGCGTGAGGTACGCAATGAACTGGCTCGTCAACAGGCAGAACATTGTCAGCCAGATACTCCAGGGTAGCGGTGCCCCAATGTTCGGCCCGGAGGTCAGCGGACAGGTTGACGCTTACATGAGGATAATGACAGTCGCCAAGGCCCTCGGATTCACCCCACAGGGTGACGAGAACTACGCCCTCAAGCTCATCGACCAGGCAATGAACAACGCCGCCAAGGCCCTCGCAGCCAAGGGCCACAAACTTGAGAAGAAGGACGGCAAGTGGTACTACGACGGCGAGCCCGTGACCCTTAAGGTCATTGCCCGTGTCGAGGACCAGAGGCTTGACGAGGGTAAGTACATCGCCCAGATCCTCCAGAAGGCAGGCTTCAACGTCGAGCTCCTGCAGTGGCAGAGGAGCCAGGCCAGCAAGACTGTCTACGGTCAGGACCCGAGGACCCTCCAGTGGCACGTTTACACTGAGGGTTGGGTCAGCAGTGGTATTCAGTCTGTCACGAGCATTGCCTGGGACTTCTGGTTCTTCGACTACTACGTTGACCCGAACTGGGCAACCAACTACCAGAACCCGATGACCGTCCAGGACCTCGTCAACACCATAGCCGATGGCGACGTTAACAAGTTCATAAGCACCCTCGACCTCAAGTACTACAACACTCCCGACAAGCTCAAGCCACTCCTCAACTGGAGAGGCTACGACCTCGCCATGGTTCTCGCCTACAACAGCTGGAAGGGACCGAACAACACCAGCGTCAGCATCGAGAGCCTCGACCAGTTCTGGGACCTCTACAAGCTCGCCTACGGAACCCACATGCTCAACTCACCACGCGTCTACACCGTCGAAACCTGGAACTTCTTCCTGACCAACAAGAAGATAACCGTCACCATGCCCGACCCGATAAGCGGTCTCGGAAGCTTCCTCGCGGCAAGGTCGGTCATCCCGACCCCGACCAAGACAACCACTACCAAGACCACCACAACAACTAAGACCACCACGAGCAAGACCACCACTACCAGCAAGACCACCAGCAGCACCAGCACGAGCCAGGCCAGCCAGAGCAGCGGCACCCAGACCACCGGCGGAGGAACCAACACCACGACCTACGCCATAATCGGCATCGTCATAATCATCATAATCGGTGCCGCCTGGTACTTCGCCAAGAAGAAGTGAGGCCCCTGGCCTCTACCCATCTTTTTGTTTTGTTTTTGTCAAATTCGGACTCTTCTACAACAGAAATTTTCATAAATTTCGATGAACACATGTGTGCATATGTGCACTTTTGGGGAAAACTATTTAAACTTTAACTTTCACGTAAAAGTTGACCTTTGCGAGCATCCAATGAAACCTCGGAGGGGTTAAAATGGCCATGGGTTTCGGCAAGTACGTGACGTACAGACTCGTGAACGCGGTGATTATTCTCTTCCTCGCCGTGCTCTTAATGTCGGCCCTCTTTACGAAGCTGGCCACAATCCAACTGACGGCGCAGGTTGATTCCGAAGTCCAGCAGTGGGTTAGAGGGTACACCCAAAGCCACCACCAGGCTCCCAGTAAGGAGCTGATAGAGCAGTATAGAGCACAGAGAATGCACTACTACGGCCTCGACAAACCATACTGGGAGCGCGCGTGGATGTACACTATAGATACGTTCTTCTTCAAATGGGGCAATTCTATTCCGGCGGTCTTTGGTACTCATAAAGTCTCGGAGCAGATTAAGACTGCCCTTGGAAGGACGATCCTGCTGTTCACAACCGCTCAGGTGATAATAATATTCATAGGGCTTGCCCTTGGTGTCAAAAGCGCCCAAAAGCCCGGAAGCCTCCTCGACAGGACGATATCCATACTCGCAATGCTTACCACCAGCCTGCCAATGTGGTGGCTCGGAATGCTCATGATACTGTTCTTCGTCGTCTACCTCGGATGGCTACCAATAACCCTCTACTCCCAGACAGCAGTTAGTGGATGGGGCAACATTCTCAAGAAGATGAGCCTCCCGGTTCTGACCATAGTGACGGTTTCCTTTGGAGGCTGGTCTTGGATAATAAGGAACATTATGATAGGAACCATGCAGGAAGACTTCATTATGGTCGCTAGGGCCAAGGGTGTCCCTGAGAGGAAGGTCATCTACGGCCACGCCCTTAAGGCTGCGGCTCCACCAATAGTCACCATGATAATCTTCGCCATGATAGGATCGCTCGGCGGTGCCATAATTACCGAGATCGTCTTTAACTGGCCGGGAATGGGCCGTCTCTACTGGGAGGCCCTCCAGCTCAACGCCGTGAGAACCATGATGGCCCTGAACTACATGTTCGCGTTCCTGACAGTGTTCTCAATGGTACTGGCGGACATACTCTACGGCTACCTTGACCCGCGTGTCAGGGTCGGTGCCGCCGCGAGGTCGTGAGGTGGTGAGGAATGAGATGGGTTGACTTCAAGGACAGCGTCAAGAGGTTTTGGAGCGAATACAAGCACCAGAAATCCGGTATGGTCGGACTGGCCCTGCTCATAATCCTCGTGGGTCTCGCCCTCGCAGCCCCTTACATGACGAGTCCAGACATCCCCGAGAAGTGGCAAACCGGCCAGGCCTGGATAGTCAATCCAAAGAACGCTCCTCCCTCATGGGAGAACTACTTCGTCAAGGAAACGAAGGCCCCGCAGAAGGTATTCAACATCCACCAGATGAAGGTTGAATCTACCAAAAACGGCACAAACAACGTTTACATCCTGACATTCAACTACGACATGTCCTACCAGGTTCCACCCAAGGACATAGTCATAACCGGATTAATCTCAAACGCCTCCCGCCCGCAGGATACACCAAAGGTCTCGATACGCGTTCAGAGGCCTCCGGAGCAGGGTGTTAAATACGAGAGCCTCACGCTCCTCAGAGAGGCCCAGCTCCCCAACACGGGTGCACTTCAGCTGGCCTACACCCCCCAGGTTAAGAGCCTCCTCTTCTACTGGCTCTACGAGAACGGCGTTTACCAGCTCCCAATGCAAATACCCCAGCAACTCCCGCTTGAGATGAAGCTCATGTACCTCAACCAGCAGCTCCAGATGAACAACACCCTTTACGGCTACTACCAGAGTGCGGACCCGATGAAGATACTCTTCGGTAGCATCACCGACGGAAAGGGCCATCTCCTCCCGCTTGAGACAGTCATATACAACTCAACCGGTCTCCAAGGAACTTACAAGTTCACGATCATAATAACGGCTCCGAAATACGTAAGCGTCAGCTTCGACAAGTTCGAGGTCGCGATGGTTGGAAGAACCTTCGGCTTACTCGGGACCGACCAAAAAGGAAGGCCTATAGCTGTCGGTCTGCTCTGGGGTATCAGAATAGCGATAGCAATAGGTCTCTCGGTTGCAATAAGCACCGTCCTCATAGGCGTCCTCTACGGGGTTACAAGTGCTTACCTCGGAGGCTGGGTGGACGAGTTCCTGCAGAGACTCAACGAGTTCATGATGACCCTTCCAGTGCTCCCGATGCTTATCCTGCTCTCGCTGTACTTTGGAGGCAGAATCTCCCTGACGCAGCTGGTCGGAATCCTCGTCCTTTTCGGATGGATGGGTACGGCCAAGGTGGCCAGAAGTATGGCACTGCAGATTAAGGAGCAGACCTATATCGAGGCAGCCAGGGCCCTCGGTGCGGGAACCGGAAGGATAGTCTTCAAGCACATCGTCCCGCAGTTGCTACCCTACGCCTTCGCCAACATAGCCCTCAGCGTTCCCGGAGCAATACTCAGCGAAGCCGGATTGAGCTTCCTCGGCCTCACCAACCCGAACATGATAAGCTGGGGCAGGATGCTGAACGACGCCCAGATGAACGGTGCAACAATAAACGGCTACTGGTGGCAGGTCATTCCGCCCGGACTTGCAATAGCCACAGTCGGACTCATATTCGTCCTGATTGGTGTCTCGCTCGACACCGTCCTCAACCCGAGGCTCAAGCGCGCGTGAGGTGGTATGAATGGCCAAGACAGTCCTCGAAGTTAAGAACCTCAAGATGTACTACTTCACCAACAAGGGCGTCGTCAAGGCAGTGGACGATGTGTCCTTCGAACTCAAGAAGGGTGAAGTGCTTGGACTTGCCGGTGAGAGTGGGTGTGGCAAGTCCTCCCTCGGTTTCACCCTTTTGGGCATGCCAACCCCACCGGGCAAGATAGTTGACGGGAGCATCAAGATAGACGGCAGGGAAATAGTGGGCCTCCCGGAGGACGTCCTCAGGAAGGAGATCAGGTGGGAAAAGATCTCGATGATATTCCAGGGAGCAATGAACGCCCTTAACCCGGTCTACACCGTTGGCTATCAGATGACGGAACCGCTCCTCTACCACAAGGGGATGTCGCAGGAGGAGGCCCTCGACAGGGCCCAGAAGTACCTTGAGCTGGTTGGCCTTGATCCCGAGATAGTCTACCGCTACCCCCACGAGCTCAGCGGAGGTATGAAACAGCGTGTCATCATAGCCATGGCTCTGCTCATGGAACCCAGCGTCGTCATAGCGGATGAGCCCACAACGGCCCTCGATGTCGTCGTTCAGGCACAGATCATAAACCTAATGAAGCGCCTCAAGAAGGAGCTCGGCCTATCGATGATATTCATCACTCACGACCTCAGTATTCTAGCCGAGATCAGCGACCGCGTTGCCATAATGTACGCAGGAAAGATAGTCGAGATCGGTGACAGCGAGAAGGTTTACTACGAACCTGCACATCCCTACACCCAGAAGCTCCTCGCGGCGATACCGAGGCTTCACGAGGACGTTGAAAAGCTCGAATTCATTCCCGGCCAGCCACCCAACCTCATCAACCCGCCAAAGGGATGTCGCTTCCACCCGAGGTGCCCCTACGCTATGGACATCTGCAGGGAACAGGTGCCTGAACTGAAGGAGATTGATAAAGACCACTACGCCGCATGCTGGTTGCTGTGAGGTGTGAACGATGGCGGAGCCAATACTCAAGGTTGAAAACCTCAAGAAATACTTCCCCCTCAAGAGAGGTCTCCTAGCGAGCCTCCGCGGTGAGCCACAGCGCTTTGTCCACGCCGTCGATGGAGTCAGCTTTGAGATATACAAGCAGCAGGTCTTCGCCCTTGTTGGAGAGAGTGGGTGTGGAAAGTCAACGACCGGAAGGCTCATCGTCAAGCTTCTAGAACCCACTGACGGCAAAATCTACCTCGAAGGGCAGGATGTCACGGAGATAACAACCAAGGAAGAGCTCCTTGCTTACAGGAGAAAAGTGCAGATGATATTCCAGGATCCATTTGCCTCTCTAAACCCGCGCTTCAGAATATTCGACGTCCTTGAGGAGCCCCTCCTGATACACGGCATTGGGGAAACGAGGGCAGAGCGCGAGGAGCTCATTTACAAGGCCCTCGAAATGGTCAAGGTTACCCCACCAGAAGACTACGTCAGCAGGTTTCCCCACATGCTCTCCGGTGGTCAGAGACAGCGTGTGGCTATAGCCAGAGCCCTTATCCTGAATCCGACGTTCGTGGTTGCAGACGAGCCGGTTTCGATGCTCGACGTCTCGATCCGTGCTGAAATCCTTGAGCTGATGAAGGATCTCAAGGACAAGATGGGGGTCACCTACCTCTACATCACCCACGACCTCTCGACGGCCAGGTACTTTGCCGACTGGATAGCAGTGATGTATCTCGGAAGGATAGTGGAGATGGGACCGGCTAAAAGGGTCATAGACAATCCGCTCCATCCCTACACAAGAGCGCTCCTTGCGGCGGTTCCGGAGCCGAAGCCCGAGAGAAGGAACGTCATCAAGGAGCTACCAATCAAGGGTGAAGTTCCGAGTGCCGTCGAGATACCACCCGGTTGCCGCTTCCACCCGAGGTGTATCTACACTCAGAAGGGCCTCTGCGATGTCCAGCAACCGAAGCTCATCGAGTACGAACACAACCACTTTGCAGAGTGCCACCTCGTCGGCAAGTTCTGACCGGTGGTTTCAATGCCCTCCCTCTCAATTATTTTCCGCTCCAAGTTATTTCTCTTGGGCCTTTCATTTCTTTTACTTGCCCTCGTCCTTTCCGCGGTTTCCGTCTTCTACTCAAACCCAATCTCGTACTCTCAGTCCGGTACTTTTGGGGTCGGCGAGCACCCCGTAGGAAACTCAAGTTTCGAGGAGCACGTCGTAACCAACAGAAGCCTGAGGCTCAGCTCCAAAAACGCCAGCATTATGGTCTCATGGGGGTCAAACTACACCTCATACAACCTGACGGGAAACCTCACGCTTTACCCCGGTGAGAGGCCAACTGTAAACGTTTTTAAGGGCGAGGTAAACTACAGCTATGAGGTCAAGGCCATCGAGTACCCCTACTCAGATTTGGCAATACCTGCGTTTATTTTCGCGATAGTGGGCACGATACTGGCTTGGATTGGCCTTGAGAGGATCCTCAGGGGGTGAGCTCGTGAGAACCCTCGATTACGAGAAGGCCATCGAGAGAATAGTGGATTTTATATCGGAGAAGGTCAGGGAAGCGGGAACTAATGGCGTTGTAGTTGGCATAAGCGGTGGAATAGACAGTGCCACCACAGCATACCTCGCCGTGAAGGCCCTCGGAAGCGAAAAGGTTCTCGGCCTCATAATGCCCTACTACGAGAACAGAGACGTTGAGGACGCAAAGCTCGTCTGCGAAAGCCTTGGTATAAAGTGCAAGGTTGTCAACATAAGGCCTATAGTTGAGGAGTTCGTCAAGTCCCTCGGTTTTGAGCCGGACAAGAAGAGCCTCGGCAACATAATGGCCAGAACAAGGATGGTTCTGCTCTACGCCCATGCAAACGCCCTAAACCGTCTCGTCCTCGGGACAAGCAACAGGAGCGAGTTCCTGACTGGCTACTTCACAAAATGGGGCGACGGGGCCAGCGACTACGCACCGCTGATAAACCTCTACAAGACTGAAGTGTGGGAGATAGCGAAGCTCCTCGGAGTCCCGGAGAGGATAATCGAGAAGAAGCCAACGGCTGGCCTCTGGGAGGGCCAGACGGACGAAGACGAGCTGGGAATAAGCTACCGGCTCCTCGATGAGATACTCTGGCGTCTGGTAGACCTAAAGATGCCAAAGGAGAAGATTGCAGGGGAGCTTGGAATAAGCGTTGAAACCGTCGAACACGTGGAGAACCTCGTAAAGTCAAGCGAGCACAAGAGAAGGCTTCCAACCGGACCTTCTTTTTGAGGTGACCCCATGAAACGCGGTTACCTTTTGGTTTTTCTCGCTGCGAGTATGTGGGGAACCCTGGGAATATTCGCCACCTACATCTACCGCTACGGAGTTGACTCCTTCACAATGGTCTTCTGGAGGGTTCTCTTTGCCCTCATAATCCTCGGCTCCTACATAGCACTCTTCCTCCACGAGAACCCCTTTACAAGAAGAAGGCTCTCTTTCTACGCAATCTACGGCCTCGTTGGTGTCTTTGCCTTCTACACCCTCTACTTCTACACCGTCAAGATTTCATCGGTCGGTTTCGCCGTCCTTCTGGTCTACACCGCCCCGGCATTTTCTGTGTTGCTTGGCCGTTTAATTTTCAGGGAGCCGATAACGGCCGAGAAGGCGGTTTCCCTCATTATGGTCATGCTCGGCGTCGTCCTCGTCGCTGGTAACGTGAACTTCAATGTGGGCCTTTTGCCCCTCATCACGGGGGTAGGCACTGGCTTCGTTTACTCCCTCTATGGAATCCTGGCAAAGTTCGGTGTCAGGGACGAGAGACCCGAGAGGGTTCTCTTCATGACGCTCTTCTTCGGGTTGCTTTACCTGGCCCCCTTTGCAAAGTTTTCAGTCCCATCAGGGGCTATCCCCTACCTTCTCGGACTGGCGTTTTTTCCGACCTTTCTCGGCTACGTCCTCTACAACCACGCACTCCGGGAGGTTGAGGTTAGCAGAGCCAGCATAGTGGCAACGGTCGAACCCGTTGTTGCGATAGCCCTTGCATACGTCCTCTTCGGGGAAAAGCTGACTCCGCCACAGATTATAGGCGCGGTTCTCATAGTTGGGGCATCAATAATAGTCCACTCAAAAGGTGTTGAGGAAGAGGAAATCCGCTGAATTCTTTGACATTATAAGTTAAATTCTGAAGTCCCAAACCCAGAATTTTGATGTTTAAAAGTTAAGCAAATTTTATCTTTAAAGGGGTTTCCCCACTACCATGGGGAAAATTGAGGACGCCCTCATCAGGGAGATATACAGGATAAACGTCCACCTGCCGGCACGGAGGGTAACACTGAAGTCCCTCCTGGCCGAGGAACGGCCGGGGGTTAAACTTCGCGACGGGAGCTGGCACAGCTTCAGAAGGAGCGAGCTCGAAAAGATTGCCCTGCTCCTCGACCCGGGTGACGATGAAAAGCTCCTCCTGCCCGTTGTCCTTGAGATAGTCACGGACTTCAGGGGCTACTTCAGGGTCAGGGGCAGGACTGCGGTAAAGCTGATAGACAGGGTTTTGGGAACCTACGACCCCCTCGACGAGCCGGAGGAAAGGCTCTACCTGAGATACCTCCTCTCGAGGGTCAGGCGTGAGCTTCCAACAACGACAACCTACGCTTTCATCTCGGAGTGATGGGTATGGGCGAGGAAAGAACCTTCATGAACTATCTGGCATTTACGGTGCCTCACGTTACGGTCTTTGCTGGGGCTGTTTTCGGAATACTCCTCCTGATAGGGATTGACCTCAGGCTCTCGCTTGGCATTTTCGCGACCCTCTATGGGGTTATGCTGACAATAATCGGCCTCATCGTCAGGCCCCACTTCTCCAGCCTGCTGGTTTACAGGCTCTACATGATCTTCTCAGTACTGATTGGAATTCTGGGAATCGCGCTCCTGCTCCCCGCCGTCAGGGGTAGCCTTTAAATCCTGAACACCCTATTTTGAGCGGTGAAGAACATGCGGAGGTATTTACCCCCATTGATAGCACTGATGCTCTTTGTTTCATTCCTGCCTAACGTCTCGGCTCAGTTTGGAAGGCTCACAACGGGCGCAACGATTACAGTTGTCAAGGGGGACTACGCCCAAGGCGAGATAACCTTAAAGAACGAGGCACCGCTGGCCTATTCGCTCATCAGTTACCAGCGCTTCTGGGTGGAGGATGAGTCTGGCAGGGAAGTTGGAGGCTTCAACCTGACGATATCCCCCCGGGTCTTTTCAAGCTGGAAGAGCGGGGAGGAAAAGAGGGTAGCCTACCGCCTTACCTGTTCTGGGAACGTTACCCCCGGCAACTACACCCTCCATCTAAGGTTTCTTGGGAAGAGCGGAGGACAGGTTGTCATAGTTCGCGCCGATGTGCCACTTATGGTTCTGGCTTCACCACTTATCTTCAAGGGGGCCGAAACCTACATTCCCGGAAGGGGCCAGTTCTCGTACGCCTTCGTTGGTGAAAACGTTGTGGTGTACTCCCACGTCCTCAACATAGGCCACAAAAACGTTACCGTAACCGCGAGCGTCTCCCTGGAGAGAGGAGGAAAGAGGTATTACTCAAAAACAGAGCGCATCAGAGTTTCCCCTGGCGATTCTCTGATAAAGTTCACGGTTCCGATAGGGCTTCATTATCCTGAAGGCAGGTACACACTCAAGTATTCCCTCTCTGGAGGGGGAGGAAGCTACACCTTCACCAAGAACTTCACAGTCCTCGTTGGAATTAAGCTCGCGGGCATTTCGCTTCAGAGAGACAGAGTAAAGCCCAATGAAAAGAACGGGCTCTACGTGACGATTCTATCGGAGAGAAAGGCCAAGGTCAGGCTCGAAGTCGAGGTCTTTCGAGGAAACGAGAGCGTTGGAAAGAGCTCAAAGGAGCTGAACCTTTCACCCGGAACAGGGGTCTTTGAGCTCCCACTTCCAACCAACGTCGGGGGCAATCTCACGGCCCACGTCAGACTCTTCCTTGGGGACAGACTCGTGGGGAGCAGTGAGGTTAAATACCAGGTAATCGCCCCTCCAAAGATAGTCAATCTCAAAGCGGACTATTCCAACGGCAGGCTTTCCTTTGTTCTCTCAATTTTCAATCCCGGTGACACCGTTGAGGCTATGTTGTCCTACCGTATCTCTGAGGGAGGAAAGACCCTCTACAAGGACTCCATAGTCCACAAAATCCCTCCCGGCAACAGCACGTTGAAGATGGTCTTCCAAATTCCGCCGGGTAACGTTTCCTACTCCTTCGCCTTGAAGGCCAACGGTCACGTAAGCACCATAAACGGTAGCGTTCGTGCGACAACCCCAGCGCCGACATCTTCAACCACCTCAACAGCCAGTCCAAGGCCCCCAAGAACGTCCACAACGTCAAGCACTGAGAAGCGGGCTGAAGGAGGAAAAAGCTCGACGTGGATTGCTCTAATACTCTTACTGCTTGTGGTAGCTTTCTTAGCTGGAGTATGGTATTACAGGCGGAGAGGGGAGAAGTACAAGAGACCAAGACCAAAGCGTCGCTCTCCCCTCGGGAGGTTCAGGAAACCCAGAATTCCGAAGTTCCGTGAGAGGGACTCCTTGCCAAAGAAGTGACCAAACCTTTTTATTATCCATTCCTTAACCCCCTCTGGCGAGGGGGTCGGGGGCTCCCGGGGTGCTCCCGAGGAAGTTCCGCCCACCGCACCGGGGCCGCGGTGCCGCAAGGCACCGGCCGAGAGGCCGGGCAACGGCGCAGAAACGACACGGCCCCCGGGGGATGTGGATGAAGCGTGCGAAGGGGCTCGCGAGAGCCCCGAGCTAACCCGCAGACTATCCCGGGGGATTCGGTGAAACGGCCGTCCCGCGGGGTGCAAGGCCGAGGGAGGGGCGATGAGTTCCCGGTGTGAGCCCCGTGGTAGGCCGCTCAGTCGAATGCCCCCTCCATACAGAAGGCGGGCTACGGCCCCCTCGCCAGAACAACATCCATTGCAGATGCCAGCAGAATTAAAGCTCCACCTATAGCTGTTTCTAGGGTTGGAACTTCCCCAAAGACCAGAAAGGCATAAACCACCGCGCTCAAAGGGTCGAGGTAGCTGAGGAGGGCAACCTCGTTTACTTCAACCTTCTTGAGGCCGTCCATGTAGATGTAGAGGGCCAGAACTGTGTGGACGAGGACTAAGATGGCAACCGCCCAGGGAACTGGCTTTCCAACGGGGAGGAACAGGACAAATGGCAGGAGGAAGAGAGACGCCAGGGCAAGCTGGAGAAAAGTCAGAACCTCACCGTCAACGTCACGCATAGCCCTCCCGAGGTTCGGTATCATGGCGTAGAAGAACCCGGCAATCAGGGCGAGGATTACCCCCTGAAAGTCCTTGCTCCCGACATCAAAGCCGTTGCCGAGGGCTATTATCAGAAAGCCAGTAAAGGCCATCCCGATGAGCATCCACCTTCTTCCTATGCTCTCCCCGAGGAAACGCCACGACATAAGCGTTGCCATAACGGGTGAGAGGTAATAGACGAGGACGGCATTGGCTATGGTCGTCCTGTTGAAGGCCGTGAACAGAAAGACCCAGTTGAGGGCCAGCACGAGGCCGAGAAGAAGAGCGGAAAGTTTTCTCTCCATCAACGTCTCGAATGCTTTCTTGAGCTTCCCCCTAAATAGTAGGGCGGGCAGGAGAACCATCGAGCCGAGCGAAACCCTGGCAAACGCCACCCCAAGACCACTTAACCCTGAAAGGCGTGAGAATATCCCAACGCTTCCCCAGATGAGCATGGAAGCAACTATCTCGGCCTTTCCCCTCATTGACCATGCTCCTCTAGCCACTCCCTGTAGGCCTCCTCGACTTCCTTTTTTCTGAACTTTGGAACAGCATCCCTGAAGGGGTTGAACCGCTCAAGCTTTCTCTCACTGGAGCCGATGTAGGTCGTGATTAGTCCAACTTTGGAGTGGAGGCTCGAAGGAAGGCGGAGGATTCTTTTCACGTCAACGGTAACGCGACCGTCAAAGTATGCCCTTGAGAAGGTGGAAGAGAGGCCAAAGAGCCTGAGGAGCGACTTATAGCCTGTGCCCTCCGGGAAAGAGGCAAGGAGGCCCTTCTTAACAAAGCTCTCGACGATTTTCCTCCTTGTTTCCTCCTCAAGAAGTTTCTCGGCGAGGCTTTTTCTCAGCCCTATGCCTAGGAGGTGGTTTAGGCTGGCCCTCTCTATGAAGTAGCCGAAGCGCAGGCGAAAGGCCCTGAAGTAGCCAGAGGACAGCATTATCCTCCTGCTCTGAATATCATCAAAGGTAACCTCCTCTGAGGCACTTACATAGGCCAGAATCTTCTCCCTCGCCTTTGTGTCAAGCCTTAAAGCCCAGTCGTCGAGAACCCTGATGTGATAGCCCCTACCCGAATAAACTATGTGGACGTTATCAAACCCGAAGTCCTCCCTCAGGATAACCACAGTGTCCCTCGCGAGCTCCTTGGCGTCTTCCAAGCAGATGGGGCATACTTGACCGCTCGGATGCTCGTTCTGACAGCGCCTGAGGGGGAGGTCTTTGGCGTCTATGTCGAACACGAGCTCGGCACCCTTCCAGCCCTCCATTCTCTCCGGGTTCTCGTAGAGGGCAACGGAGGAGTATATCGCGTAGGGTGCCGTCGCTTTAACATAGTCCTCAAGATCCCTAACGTCGGAATAGGTATTCTTCCTGTCGCTCGGGCCCTCGCCGGTGTGGTCGAAGCCAAACTCCCTCAGCTCAAGGGTGTCGAGTATGAAGTCGGGTATCCTGCCAGCGTCCCACTCGCCCTTGTAGTAGAGCTTCCTCTCCTCCTTACTCACTTCCCTCAGCAACATCTCTCCTGCCCTCCCTTGCCAGTTTCCTCAGATAGTAGGTCAGGGGGTTCTTTATCCCCCTGCAGTACTTGTCCGGCTTGCAGAGAGAGGGAGCGTTGGCCCTTATCTTGTCGCAGTTTGGCGGGAAGTACCATGTAGAGTTTCCGCTGTCCTCAAGGGTTGGCCTGTCAGTTAGGCCGAAACCGAGATGGTACCAGACGTTTTTTATCTCGTGGGGCTGATCCTCGAAGAGAGGTGGCGTGCATCTGTTTCCCGCCTCGATTATGACCGGGAGTATCTCCCTCTCAATGATGTCGAGGCTCTCGACGCAGTCCCTAACCCGGATGTCCTTTCTGGGTGGATTGGGACATATCCTCGCATAGCTCAGGAAGCTCGTGAGAAGAACGGTTATTGCATAGTTCCTCATGCCGGCTGGGACTCCCTTCAGGGCTTCCTTAACGCAGGGTGGAAAGAGGTCGAAGCGGAGGGGCTGAGCACCCACCTTCCCGAGCTTTTCAAGCCTCTCCCTGAAGTGCTTCTCGGCAATCTCCCTTAACTTCTCCCTTAACTTCTCGTAAAATCCGGGCAGTTCGTCGCTCATCTCTGAGAGCAGTCGGGATGCTCTCTCAATCCTCCTCGCGAAGGCCCTCTCCCAGAGCTGGAGGGCGGTCTCCTGCGTGAGATAGGCGTAGCCTCCCCTTATGTAAACCTCCTTAAGGGAGCCGTCCCACAGCTCCAAGAACTCTTTGAGTTCCATCTTGTATCTGAGCTTTCTCCTTTCCCTATCGGAGGGGTCAACGTTCCTATCCATCGGCTTTTCGAGTATCTTCCTGTCCCTCTCCGGAACATCGCCGGGTTTGATTTCCTCAACCTTGAGCATCGTTTCCGAGAGGTCGCTTCCCTCAACCCTTCTCCCGTAGAGCTTCACGAGGGCATTCTCAACCAGTTCAAGTTCTATGCCGTAGGGAGAGAGGGCCAAGGCCCCGAGTATTGCGTAAAATCTGAAGACGTCCTTGGTTTCCTCAAGGGGCCCTCTCCTGAGGAGTTCCTCGGGGGGTTCATCTGAGGTGAGCACCCACTCGATGAGAGTTAGCACATCTTCAACGCTCATGCTCGATGGTATCCTCTGGAGCAGTGTGAGCAGGTCGCCGAACTCCTCCCTGATGAGCCTTTCAGCATCCTTCCCGAAGGGGTCTTTCATTCCAGCACCCTGTGAAGCTAGGGAAAAAGCCTAAAAACACTTTCCCTCCCAAAAGTTTTATATCTATAGTACCCTAAACCTTACCGGGTAGATAAACCCCATTCCTTTGGGTGATTGGCATGCTCACGAGGAGACATTTTGTTGAAAGGGTCCGCAGTGGAATCCCAGGCTTTGATGAACTCATTCAGGGTGGATTTCCCAAGGGCACAACTGTTTTAGTCACCGGCCCAACCGGAAGCGGAAAGACGACCTTCGGCGTCCAGTTTATCTACAAGGGAGCCGAGTTGTACAACGAACCGGGTGTTATCGTAACAATGGAAGAGCGTGCCGTGGATCTCAGGCGTGAAATGAAATCGTTCGGGTGGGACCTTGAAAAATACGAAAAAGAAGGGCTGATAGCGATAGTGGACGGTGTCAGCGCGGTCGTTGGTCTCCCCTCAGAGGAGCAGTACGTCCTTGAAGGGAACATCAACGCGGAGGATTTTCTCCGTTACATCTATCGTGTAGTTAAAGCAATAAACGCCGAGAGGCTCCTCGTTGACTCCATACCGTCGATAGCATTCAGACTCAGAAAGGAGAACCAGATAAGAGAAGTCCTGCTCCAGCTGAACACCATCCTCCTTGAAATGGGTGTCACCTCCATACTGACAACAGAGGCCCCCGATCCATCCCACGGCAGGATAAGCAGGTACGGGGTCGAAGAGTACATTTCAAGAGGAGTAGTTTTACTTGACTTCATCGAGAAGGAGGTCGAGCTGAAGCGATATCTCCTGATAAGGAAGATGCGCGAAACCAAGCATTCCATGAAGAAGTTTCCCTTCGAGATAACCGACGAGGGCATAGTCGTCTATCCCAGCGGTGAGATTTACTGACTTCCACAAATTTTTTAAGCTTCTTTCGCTTTACTAGGTCTGATGGTTAAAGTTAACTTCAGAATCATTGTTTTGGCGGTATCTCTCCTGGTTGTCAGCTTCGCCCTTAGTCACTACTCTCCGCAACAGGACTCTTTTACAGGCCTCTGCATCCTTTCCCGTCCGGGCTTTTCGCTCCTCTACAACGGAACGGCAACCCTTGGGGTTGGCAGGGAACTGGAGGTCGGGAAGGTTTATACGGTTTGGGGAAGACTGAGAGAAACATCAAACGGCTTCTGGATGGACGTTGCAGGCATAAAAGAAAGCAAACCCTCTTTTCCCCTAGAAACACTTACCGGAGCTTATTGGGACTCAGGCTACCCTCAACTGCTAACCCCCTCAAGAGTTCGCCTAGCGGTGCGATTGAACGCAACAAAAGGAATGTTAATCTCAGTCAAGGGACTATTCTACGGCAACAGGTTCTATCCCTTAAAGGTCAGGGAACTTCGGTATCTGGAAAGGCCAGAAAACGGAATGCCCTACTTCCTTCACGGAGTCGTCGTACAGCCCGGAAATCCCGCAGAGGTGTGGAACGGGAGCGAGTCGTTTAGAGTCTACTTACCCCACAGTCTAACACTCAAAGCGGGAAGGAAAGTCGATGTCCTTGGGATAGCCCGCCTTTATTCCACAATCACCCTTTACGTGGAGGACGCCGGTGACGTAAGGCTCCTCGGAATGGCCGAGAGGGCACCAGTTTCAGAGGCCCGCTACGGCCAGATAGCGGAGGGCGAGTGTCTTGTCATCAAAGCCGGCCGTTCTCTGAGCCTCAACTGCACCCGGTTGAGGCTCTACAACTTCAGCGCAAGGGTTGGTGATATGATTCGATTCATGGCCCTCAAGAGGAAGTCAAGTCTTCTGTGTCTCTCCTGCAGGGTAATCAAGCCCCGTGAGGCCCTTCCAAACTCGATATGCTCCCCGGGTAAGGGACATTTTGGGAAAATTGAGGGGAAAGTTGCATGGGTAAAGGTTTACAGGAACGGCTTTGGAATAGCCAACGTGACCAACGGGACCTGCTGGGTTCTCCTTAAACTGCCCTCAAGGCTGGGAATTTCTGTAGAAGGAAACGAGTCCATTGTGGCATACGGGGAGTTCACTACCTACCGGGGTATGCCGGCCTTTCAGGTTACATCGGGGGATGATATATGCTATGGGAGGCGCTGTTAGGAATAATCACAGGAACCCTCAGTGGTATAACTCCCGGAATACACGTCAACACCCTTGCCCTTATGGTTAGGAATTCCATACCATCGGCGGTGACGCTGTTTGCAATGGGCCTGACCCACACATTTCTGGATGTATTCCCATCGACTTTTCTCGGGGTTCCAGACGAGGGAAGCGCACTCTCGGTTCTCCCTGCCCACAGGCTTGTCCTCAGGGGGAGAGGAATGGAGGTTATCAGGATAGCAATCCTCTCAAGTGTCCTCGCGGTTCTCCTCTCGATTCCCATGATTCCCCTTTATACCCTACTTGCCCCCCTTTACACGCCCAAGGCGGGAAAAGTAATCATCCTGCTCCTCTCGGCCCTCTTAATAGCGACCGAAAGGGATAAGGTCTCGGCCTTTCTCATTTACTTACTCTCAGGCTTTTTAGGGCTTCTACTCCTCTCCGGATCGTTGAGAGAGCCCCTTTACCACCTCCTCACGGGGCTCTTTGGGGTTCCTGCCCTACTGGCTGGACTCTCGGGGGAAAAGGCGATAACTCCGGGCAGGGCGGAACTCCTCATAGCCCGTTCCCGGCTGGTTCTATTTTCTCTCATCGGAACCACCCTTGGCATGGTGGCCTCTCTTGTTCCTGCCTTCACGGCCTCTCAGGCGGCTCTCATAGGCACGTTCATTTCCAGAGACGAGCGCTCTTTTTTAACGGTCGTATACTCGGTGAACACGGCGAACTTTCTCTTCTCGACAGTCAACTACCTGCAGACTGGCAGGGTAAGGAACGGTATAGTGGCGATGATGCCACCGGTGGGGCTCTCCTATCTTCCGGCCTTTCTACTAGTTGCCCTGCTGACATCAGTGACAGTACTCCTCTACGGCGAGCCCCTCTCCAGACTTCTCGCGGGCCTCATTTCAAGGGTGCCATACAGACTCATAAATGGGACAGTCCTTCTTTTCCTTTTCATCCTATCCATTGCATTTGATGGCCTTCAGGGTCTTTTAGCGCTTACAGCGTCCTCCATGATCGGATATCTGACCCTTGAGCTTGGCGTGAAGAGAACCAACTGCATGGGAGCTTTAATGCTCCCCCTAATTCTGAGATAGAAGGAGGAAGAAATCACGCTGACTTCTCTTTGAGAATCTTCTGGAACTCGGAGTAGTCCGTAACAATCTTCTTCCCATCGAGAGTCTCGAAGTAAACCTTCTTAATCTTGACCTTCCTAACGTCCGTGTACTTCATTTCTGGGGGATCGTATGAGCCGGGTTCGATGACTTCGTCTTCTATCACGTAGGTTTTGAGCTCCGGCTGGCCGATGTACTTCCATACCTCATAGAAGACCCCTGGTTCGAGATGGATTTCGTCTTCAAGCTCAATCCAGTCTGCACCGATCTCTTCCAAGAACTCCTTTATAACCTCGAAGTGCATAGAAACCACCGTTCTTAATAGGGAGCGAAGGGTTAAATACCTATCGCCGAAAGAAGGCCGGTGATGAAAATGGCGAGGGTAATCGTTGACGCTCAAGCGGCGAGGGCAATAGGCAAAGGCGCGATGATAGTCTTCAAGAAGGGCGTTGTGAGAACCGAAGGTGAGTTTGAACCCGGCGACATCGTTGAGGTTTACACCCGAGGGGGCAAGTTCCTCGGAAGGGGCTTCGTCAACCCCAACTCCAACATAATGGTCAGGCTAGTTACCAAGGACAGGGAGACCGAGATAAACAAGGAGCTCTTCCGCGAGAGAATCAGAAAGGCCAACGAGTACAGGAAGAGGGTTCTCGGCTACGATAAAGCTTACCGAATGGTCTACGGCGAGGCTGATTACCTGCCCGGTCTTATCGTGGATCGATTCAACGAGATAGCATCACTCCAAATTTCGAGCGTTGGGATGGAACGCTTCAAGCTCGATGTTGCGGAGGCAATAATGGAAGTCGAGCCAGAAATAGAGACCGTCTTCGAGAAGAACACCGGTCGTTCGAGAAGGAGAGAAGGGTTACCTGAGATAGAGCGCGTACTCCTCGGAAAGGAGAAGTACCGGACGATTATAGAGGAAGGAAAAGCCAAGTTCATCGTTGACATGCGCGGTCAGAAGACCGGCTTCTTCCTCGACCAGAGGGAGAACAGAATCGCTCTGGAGAAGTACGTCAAGCCGGGAATGCGCGTTCTGGATGTATTCACGTACACCGGTGGCTTTGCCATCCACGCGGCCGTTGCAGGGGCCGAGGAAGTTGTCGCCGTCGATAAATCTCCCTGGGCCATCAACATGGTCAAGGAGAACGCGAAACTGAACGGCGTTGAAGATAGAATGAAGTACATCGTTGGCTCGGCCTTCCCGGTTATGGAGGAGATGATAAAGAAGGGCGAGAAGTTCGACATGGTAATCCTTGATCCACCAGCCTTCGTCCAGCACGAAAAAGACCTCAAGCGCGGATTAAGGGCCTACTTCAACGTGAACTACGCTGGCCTTCAGCTCGTTAAGGAAGGTGGGATACTTGTGACAGCTTCCTGCTCCCAGCACGTCGACATGCAGACCTTCAAGGATATGGTCATTGCCGCGGCCGCTAAGGCCGGAAAGTTCCTCAAGATGCTCGAGCCCTACAGGACGCAGGCTCCTGACCACCCAATACTGATGGCCTCAAAGGACACGGAATACCTTAAGGCTCTCTTCCTCTACGTGGAAGATATGAAGTGACTGATGTAGGGACGATGAGGAGAAAGCACCTCCTCTGAGACCGGCGTGAGTGCTGAGACGCCCACGGTCTGAGTCCCTAAAGCGTTAAAACCAGGCTGTGCCTCCACCTAGTTCCGGCCTTGAACTTAACGTCCTTCGGCGAGTAGCCCAATTCTTTCCCCTTTTCAGTTATGGCATCTAAAAGCGGCTTTTTATCTGGGAGGAACAGGGCAACTTTTCCACCGGGCTTCAAATAGTCAAGCGCCTCATCTATCAGCCTCACCGAGAAATCCTCACCGTACAACCCACCACCGACGCCTTCCTTTTCCGTTAAAACGCCCTTCGTTGGGGCCTCATAGTAGGGTGGAGCCGAGAAGATAACGTCAAACCTCTCGCCTTCGGGAATTACTCCGCGGATTATTCCTCCGTCGCTCTTGATGAGCCTTATCCTTGCGTTATTCCTCTCGGTGTTTCTCTTGGCATACTCGAAGAACTCATCGTCGAGCTCGGTCGCGGTAACGTTGCAGCTGAAGATCTTCTCCGCCATAAGGGCCATTAAGGCAGTGTGCCCGGTTCCAATCTCCAAAACCTTCTCACCACCACGGAGGAACGTTTTAAGAAAGATGTAGCGGGAAACAGGGGTCGTGACAAGGCCCCTTGGATGGTACTCGATGTCCAACCCAAAGAGGGCTTTGGCTACAGCCCTGTTGTAGAGTATCCTAGCGTTTCTGTTCGAGAAGTCTAGCCTTCCACGCTCGTCGAGATACCTTTCGAGGTCGGGGAAGAGCTCAACCGCTTCCCTCACCGGCAAACCTAGCTTTCCGTCCTTCCAGAGGGGCATGGAAAAAGTTGGGGAGGAGATTTAAAAGCTCACTCCTTCGGGTTCACCAGCCTCCCCATGAAGAGTATCACCCCGGTCTCTCTGTCGTAAATGAGGAATATAAAGGGCCTATCGGCCTTGAAGAGTTTCACGTTCTCTTCCCGGGGAGCAGCTGCTAGGGTCATCGTGACGGCCGTTGCAGCCGCAGCTTCGGTTCCATTCTCGGCGACGCTTATGAAGGTTTTATGTGCCACGTCGCTTATCACCAGCTTGCCCTCCGAAGAGATTCCCGAGAAGTCCGGCACCGTGAAGGCGCTCCCCATACCCATTTCCGCGAGCTCCTTCCTCAGGTGGTACTCCTTCTCAAGCCTGAACTTGGGGAGGGCTACTTCCACATTCTCCTCCGCCGTGCCGTTGAGGATTTCTGCTATGAACCCCGTGCTCAGTTTCTCCTCCACGTCCTCAAACTTCCCCCTTCTTGGCAGGATTATCAGCATGCTCAGCCTTCCGCCCTCGTAGGGCATCACGAGGGCCTGGAGCTCATCGTTTTCGAAGTACGGGAGCTTAGCCGTCTGGTGCATCATTGGAACAACAACGGAACCGCTGGGGGAGTAAAAGGTCTCGTTTTTAGTGTTGGCGGCCTCAAACCTGCTTGACCAGTTGGCCTTAAAGTAGATGGCGTTCGTTATTATCAGTCTCGTGTCGGGACTGAGCCTTGACACGATGTTCTTAATTCTCCCGTTCGTCCGGTTCTCGACCCACTCGTTTATCTTCCTCGCAGAGCCTTTAGGGTCGTTAACGAAGTCAAGGCTCTCCACGTTGCCAGTATAAAACGCCCGGATAATCCTAAGGTACTCTTCCCTGAACGGGTAGTCCTTCTGAACCCAGAGCGCGTTGGCTGTTCGTAGAACGTAGGAAGACCCGTTTGATGTTTTCAAGGAGAGCAGAAGGTACCTGAAGCCCGTCCACCTCGCCTCGTTATCAGGGGGCAAGTGGAGAACCTTCCCCATCTCCTCCCTCGTTACGCCCCTCGCCCCCTCGTATGCCATGGCAAGGGCCGTTTCAACGCTGTAGGGTGAGAAGAAAACGTTAGCCTCGTCCTTGGCCAGTTCAAGGTAAAGGTCAACGGCAAAGGCGTTAATTGCCCCCACCACGGACTTTTCCTGTCCCTCTTCCAGCACGTCGTAGCCGGTGCTTAAAGGCTGAGACGAGGTGGTGGCAGTTGTTGAGGGCTTTTCGTTTTCGACCTGCCCGAGACAGCCTCCAGCGATGACCACTAGAACGAGAACGAGCAGAAGGACCTTCCTCATGGAATTCCACCACCGGGAGATATTGGAGGGAGGGGGTATAAATAATTGGTGATGACTCCAAAGAAGTTTGAAGCAAAAAGTTAAAGGAGCGGGAGAACGGCCATCACCTTTGCATCTTCCACCATGTTGTCTATCCTTGCGTACTCGTTGGGCTGGTGGGCTGTCTCATCAAGGGTCGCCCAGACTACAGCCGGAATACCGAGCTTTCTGAAGAATGCGGCGAAGGTTCCGCCGCCTATTCCCCCGACCTTGGCCTCCTTACCCCTGAGCTTCTTGATCGCCTCCCTGAGGAGCCTGACGATTTCGCTGTTCGGATCAGTTGGCTTTGGAGCGTCCAGCCTCTGGAGCACCTCGACCTCTATCTCTGGGAGGATTCTCCCCTCTACTTCCTTTAGATAGGCTCCTCTCACCTCCTCCGAGAAAGTCCTCACATCATTGAGAATTTCGTCAAGGCTATAATCGGGCAGAACCCTGCAGTCGAAGACAACCTCGTGCTCCCCGGGCGCTATGTTCGGACTATCAGCGGGATTTTTGACCATGGTCGGCTCGAAGGTGCTCTCAGGTGGCTCGAAGAGCTCGTCCCTCCTGGAGTACTTCTCGTGGAGGTATTTATCGAGATGGTAGGCAAGGTCAAGGGCAACGCGGTGGGCGTTTAATCCCTTATCGGGCATGCTCGCGTGAACCTGCTTCCCCCTGACCTTGAGCTTGAACCAGAGTATGCTCTTCTCGGCAACTTCGATGAAGGTTCCGTCCTCGTTTCCACCATCTGGAACCAAAACGAGGTCGTCCTTCCTGAAGAGCTCGGGATGGTTCTTTATCAACCACTCAACGCCGTAATGGCTTCCGGTTTCCTCGTCGCTGACAAAGGCGAGAATTACCGTCCTCTTCGGCCTTATTCCGAGGTTCATGAGGGCCTTAACGGCGTAGAGGCTCGCGACAAGGCTCTGCCCGTTGTCCTCAGCGCCCCTTCCGTAGACCTTTCCATCCTTCACGAGGGGCTTGAAGGGCTCGGTAACCGTCCACTTGCTCAAATCCCCCGGCGGAACCACGTCGAGGTGCGTTAGAATCCACAGTCTCTCGCTCTCTTCGCCCTTTTCGCCGTAATAATAAGCCAAGATACTCGGCCTGACACCGTTCTTGGCCCTTTCGTCGGGAGCGTTGTAGACCTCCACCTTGTCGAAGGGCCAGTCCCTTATTATCTCGAGCAGTTTCTGGGCCTTGTCGTATTCACCCTCTCCCCCGTAGTCGGGACTTATGGCGGGGATTTTTATCAGCTCGACGAGGGTCTCCACCATATCATCGCGGAGACCCTCCACCTCCTTCGAAACTTCCCTTAAAGACCTCTCCATACTATCACCGTAGTGACTAGTGTCAGGTGCTTAAACAATTTTTGCCACCCAAATGCCTATATACTCCCCACGATATACCCCTCACGTCCGCAGAAGGAAAGGAGGTGTTGGAGTGATAGAGATAACATTCCTCGGGAGCGGTGGCGGGAGGTTCATCACAATAACCCAGTTCCGGGCCACCGGAGGGTTTCACATAAGGGCGAGCAGAAACATCCACGTTGATCCAGGGCCCGGGGCCCTCGTGAGGAGCTGGCGCTACAAGCTCGACCCAAGAAAGCTCGACGCGGTTTTCGTCTCACACAGGCACGTCGATCACTGCAACGACCTTGAGGTCATCGTCGAGGCAATGACGGGCGGGGCGCTCAAGAAGAGGGGGACTCTGATAGCTTCAAAAAGCGTCGTTTACGGCGACGAGACCCACACCCCTGCGATAAGCAAGTACCACCTCGACGTATTGGAGAGCGTCCACATACCCGAGCCAGGGAGCAAGATACCGATCGGCGGGGAGGAGTTCGTGATAACGCCGAGCCAGCACTCTGACCCAACGACTATAGGCTTCCGCATGAAGACCCGGTTCGGCGACGTCTCCTACATACCCGATACCGCCTACTTTGATGGCCTCATCGAATGGCACGACGGCGCGAGGCTGCTCATAGCGGCGATAACTAGACCCAGGGACATGGGCATTCCCTACCACCTCAGCACCGACGACGCCGTCGAAATGCTCAAGAGCATGGAGAAAAAACCGGAAGTCCTCGTGATGAGCCATATCGGCATGAAGATGCACTTCGCAAATCCCTACAAGGAAGCGAAGTACATAGAAACCGTAACCGGGGTGAAGACATACGTAGCGAAGGAAGGCTTCCGGGTGATGATGGAGGGAAAGGAAATAACCGTGAGAACGCTCAGGCCCGCGAGGTTCGTTTGAGCTTTTCAACCTCCTCCTTCACTATCCCGTAGGCCATCTCGAAGAGCCTATCTCTCCTCTTCTCAGTCGGCCCTTCAACGACGACCCTTATCTTCGGCTCGGTTCCGCTCGGCCTGACAAGAACCCACGAGCGGTCGCTCAGGTTGAAGCGGTAGCCCGAAACGGTCAGGACTTCCCTTATCTCCCCCCCGAGAATATCCTCAAGCCTCTTAGCGGAGTTTTCGACTGCCTTCTCCTTCAGCTCGTCCGGGCAGGCCACGTTGGCCTTCCTGATGTAGTAAATCGGAATGTTTTCGTTGATTATCTTTGAGAGCGGGCCTTCTTCATCTATCATCTTGAGCAGGAGACCCATCGTTACAAAGCTGTCAATCCAGGGGCCGAACTTCGGGTGAACCAGCTTCCAAGGCTCGCCGGCAAAGATTGCTTTATAGCGTTTTATCCCGTCGTGGGGCTGGCCAAGGGGGACGCGGACGACTTTTCCGCCCGCTCTTTCGACGACCTCGTCTATTCTGGAACCGGTGTTTATTGACGTAACGACCGTCCCGCCCCCGTGCTCTTCCACGTACAGCTTGGCGAAGAGCGCTATCACTGTATCCTCATCAACGTAGTTCCCCTTCTCGTCGAAGACCGCTATCCTGTCGGCGTCTCCATCCTGGGCAAAGGCAACGTCAACCTTGAGTTCCCTAACGAGTTCTCCGAGGTAGGCTATGTTCTCGTACCTCGGCTCGGGCTTCCTCCCCGGGAAGTGGCCGTCAACGTGGGCGTTAACGCTGAAAACCGTCGCCCCCATCTCCCTGAGCAGATAGGGAGCAACCAAACTTCCAGCCCCGTTTGCCCCGTCGTAGAGAACCCTAAGCTTCGTCTCGTGGTTCACGAAGTCGAGGACCGCGCCGATGTAATCGGAAACAACCTCAATTGGCCTCACGCCCTTTATCTCGTTCCACTCGGCTTTCCTGAAGTCCCCCGAGAATACGATCTCCTCAAGCTCCCTCTCCTGTTCAACGTAGAACTCCGTTCCGTCCCCGTTGAAGACCTTTATGCCGTTGTCCGTCGGGGGGTTGTGGCTCGCGGTTATCATAACCCCTGCATCGCCATGTTCCCTCGTCGCCCACGCTAAAGCCGGCGTCGGGATCAAGTCAGCGTCTAAAACCTCCATCCCGCTCGCGAGAAGTCCGCTTATCATGGCGTTCTTAAGCATGATGCTTGAGGTTCTTCCATCCCTCGCAACAACTGCCCTTCCGGTTTTGTACGTTCCGAGCGCCATCCCGACCTTCAGAGCTAACTCCGGCGTTACCTTCTCCCACAGCCTTCCGCGTATTCCAGCGGTTCCGAAGAGCCTCATAGCACCACCGGGCCTATTTTCTCTTCGGGTTATAAACGTATATCGCCAGCCCCCTGAAGTTGACCAGCCTCGTTCCCCTCACCCTCGGGTCTCCAGAAAACGGGAGGATGTAAACGGGAACCTTAAGGGCCTCCCCGAGCCTCAGAATAGGGACAACTATCTCGGGAGTTGGCCTGACGGAATAGACGGCCTTTGCACCCTGATAGAGTTCAAGCTTCGGCTTGAAGAGGTCATCCCTCACCGCGTTTATACCGGCTTTTCTGGCGTTCTCAATGACTTTCTCGTTCCAGTCAACGGCCAGAACATCGTAGCCGAGCTCTTTCAGCCTCAAGGCAACCTTGAGCTGGAAGCCGATTCCCGCCTCGACGATCTTCCCCCTCTCAACGGTCTCCGCTATGAAGTCTGCCAGACCCTCAATCCCCATGGAAAAAAGTTGGAATGGGGGTTTAAAAGGCTTCAGAAGATGGCTTTTCCGCTTCCCTTTTCGAAGACGTGGGCTTTTCTCATGTCGAAGACGACGTCTATCTTCTGCCCCTCCTGAACCCTCGACTCACTCCTGAACACAGCTAGGAACCTCAGAACACCGACACGTAAATGCACAATCTTTTCACTCCCCAGGTTCTCAATGATGTCCACGTCCGCCGTAACCATGTTCTCCCCCGGAACCTTCACCTGCGCAAACAAAGCATCGTGTATGTCTTCTGGTCTTATGCCGAAGGTGATTGTTTTGCCGACGAGGTTCCTCTCCCTCAAAACCTCAAACTGATCAGGCAACAGCTTAAGCCTGAACTCACCAAAGTCCACGAAACCATCCTCAGTAAGAGTCCCCTCAAGAAAATTCATGGGTGGAGAACCAATAAACCCAGCCACGAAAGTGTTCGCCGGCTTATCATAAACCTCATCCGGAGAACCAACCTGCTGGAGCTGACCCGCGTTAATCACCGCAATCCTGTCACCCATCGTCATAGCCTCAACCTGATCATGAGTCACGTAGATCGTAGTTACGCCGAGCTGCCTCTGAAGCCTCTTCAGCTCAGCGCGCATCTTCACTCTAAGCTTCGCGTCCAAATTACTCAACGGCTCGTCCATGAGGAAAACCTGAGGCCTCCTCACGATCGCTCTCCCGAGGGCCACTCTCTGCCTCTGCCCACCGCTGAGCTCCCTCGGCTTCCTGTGGAGGAGTTCAGTCAAGCCGAGCATTTCCGCGACTTCTCTAACGCGCTTGTCAATCTCGTCCTTCGGGATTTTCCTGAGCTTGAGTGGAAAGGCGATGTTATCGTAAACCGTCATGTGCGGGTAAAGGGCGTAGCTTTGAAAGACCATTGCCACGTCCCTATCCTTCGGCGGGACGAAGACGTCTCTCTCTGGGTCAGCAACGAGCCGGTCCCCAATGTAGATTTGACCCTTTGTCGGTTCTTCAAGACCGGCTATCATTCTCAGCGTTGTTGTTTTCCCACAACCACTCGGCCCAAGCAGAATCATGAATTCCCCGTCCTTGATGTGAAGGTTCATGTCCTTGACAGCAGTAAAGTCACCAAACTTCTTCCAGACGTTAATGAGCCTCACCTCAGCCATTTTATCACCCCTCAAAAATTTGAAAGGGAGTCAGCGCCTCCTCCTGAGGAGGAGCGGTATCACCGCGAGGGCAACGAGCAGAGCCGGACCGCAGGTCTTGCCGCCGGCCTTGGAGGAGGAACTTGAAGTGGAACTGCTGGTTGTTGTCGTGGTTGTAGTTGGAGCGCTTCCACCGCCTGCCCCTCCTGATGATGTAGTTGTGGTGGTCGTTGTTGAGGTTGTAGATGTTGTCGTTGTGCTCGTTGTGGTGGTGCTAGATGTAGTCGAGGTCTGGGTTCCTCCACCCTGCTCCCCACCGGTTCCCTTGACGAGAGGTATCATGAGCACTGTCGCGAGCTTGCCGTTCTGGGCGTCATAGCTCTTAAGCTGCTCCTCCTGAGTCGGCTTAAAGCCCGGAGGAACGAGTTCATCCACTACCCTCGGCGCGACACCGGCTATTACTGCATCAGGATCAGCGCCACCGAGCTTCCACTGCTCTGCCTTAACGGCCACGGGCCTCCACTTGTCCGGTCCGTAGCCATCCTGAGAGCCAACCAGTACGGAGGCGTAGAGCCCGTACTTCCCTATCCCGGGGAGGTACTTCTTCGGGAGCTTGACCACTATCGCATTCCTCGTTGGGTCGGCGCTGATCTGCATCTCCCCCTGTATAACCGTTCCGTTGGCGAGGACTATCAGGTTACCGTAGTCCCATCCCGCTATTCTAAGGGCAATGTCCCACGGATGGTTGGGATCGAGGTTGACGTTGCTTCCCGGCCCGTCCGGGAACATCTTTATGGCACTCGTGTTCCCTCCATCCTTGAAGTCGAAGTAGACCTCAATGATCTGAAGACTGAAGCCGTTGGGAGCGTTCCAGGGGTTCCCTCCAAGGGTCTTGAAGTAGAACTCCAGCGTCCAAGCGTCATCGCCTTCGGTCATCTTGAACTTGAGCAGGTCGAGGTGGCCCGGAACGAAGACCTTGTCGGTCGGGTAGGTGTAGGTTCCCGGCCCGTGGTCATCTCCCTCCGGATCCTTGACCACTATGCCCTGCTTGAGGAGGGGTATTGCCTTGACCGTCGCAAGCCTGCCGTTCTGGGCGTCATAGCTCTTAAGCTGCTCCTCCTGAGTCGGCTTAAAGCCGGGCGGAACGAGTTCGTCCATAACCCTTGGGGCAACTCCAGCGATTACCGCATCAGGATCAGCCCCGCCGACCTTCCACTGTTCGGCCTCAACGGCCACAGGCCTCCACTTGTCCGGCCCGTAACCGTCTTGGCTTCCGGTGAGGACGTCTCCCCAGAGGCCGTAGTCCTCGTTTATCTGGATGTACTTCTTGGGAACCTTGACGACTATCGCGTTCCTCGTCGGGTCGGCGCTGATCTGAAGCTCGCCCTGAATAACGGTCCCGTTGGCAAGGACTATCAGGTTGCCGTAGTCCCAGCCGGCAATCCTGAACGCCACATCCCATGGGTGATCTGGGTCGAGGTTAACGTTTGCACCGGGTCCGTCCGGGAACATCTTTATTGCTGAGGTATTTCCTCCCTTCTTAAAGTCGAGATAAACCTCTATGATCTGCAGGCTGAAGCCGTTCGGCCCGTTCCACGGGTTGTCGCCGAGGTTCTTGAAGTAGAACTCCATCACGTAGCTGTCCGTCTGCTCGAGGAGCCTGAAGCGCAGGAGGTCGAAGACGCCGGGCTTGAAAACTTTGTCGGTTGGGTAGGTGTAGGTTCCCGGCCCGTGGTCATCTCCCTCCGGATCCTTTATATCGGCTAGAACAACGCCCTTGACCTGAGTCGGTAGCTTGAGCTCGACAGGCGTGCTTATGACCTCAAGCTTTCCGTCCTTCACGGTGGAGACGGCGAAGTAGAAGTCGCTCGGGTTGGCGAGGTACTTGAACGGCAGGACGACCTCAACGCCACTCTCAGCCTTCTTGACTTCGAGGTCTCCAAGCTTCTCGCTGTTCTCGTAGTCGGTGGCGTTGTAGATTTCCGCTTTACCGTCCCTGTAAACCACGTGCTTGGTTATCAGCAGGCCGACGCTGTCGGCCGAGAACGGGAACATCGAGTACCTCAGCTCGCTCGGCCTCTCCTGGAGCAGTGTGAAGGTGTTGCCTATCCTTCTCTCCTTCTCCCAGATGCTGACCTCGAACTCCGTGAGGTTGCCTTTCACGACGAAGTGAATTCCATCGTCATCGAAGTAAACGTCAACCCCCTCCGCTACCGGGGAAAGGCTTGAATAGCTCTTTGTTTCGCCCTTCTTCAAACCATCGAGGGCCCTCGTTGTGTAGGGCTCGCCGTCGGGGAAGTAGTTTCCGTAGAGGTAGCTCGGTGGCTTAACTCCCGCGAGCCTGTACATCTCGTAGAGGTAGGTCTTGAAGTAGCGGTCGAAGGTGTAGTCCTGCCCGCTGTTCTGGTCGCTTCCATACCACCAGAACCAGTCGCTCGCTTCAGCCCTGAGAAGGTACTCGTGGGCCTTCTCCCAGTCCTCTGAGCTCATCTTGGCCTTGTTTTCCATGAGGGTCTTTCTCGCGAGGTACAGCCAGTACCAGCCGTAGTTCTCCTGAGGCTCGCCTATCCAAGTTGAGAGCGTGCCGTCTATCCAGCTCGACTCTGGCCACTGCATCTCCTCCTTAATGCCGACCATGTCGTAGAGCTCCCCGAGGCTCTGTGCCTTGAGGAGGGCATTGACCTTGTCCCCGGTGAGGTCGAGCCTCTCCATCATCTTGGGGGTGAGCTTGTTGGCCTTGTCCCCGTAGAGCTTGATGTACTCGCTCGGCGTAACCGTCCTTATGAGGCCGGCCTTCTGGAGCTCCTCAAGCTTCTTGTAGAGTTCGTTGAGGAATAGCTTGCCGTCGTAGGGATAGTGCTCCCACGGGTTCTCTCCGTCGAGGGTGACGACGTAAACGAGCGACCCATCGTAGTTCTCCTTCTGTATCTTAAGGAGCTCGTTGACGAAGTCCTCCACCGCTTGGTACTGGTTCATCCCGGCGTACTGGAATCCAACGCGGTCGCTCAGCGCGTGATCGCGCGGGAAGAGGTATATCTTCCTTCCGTTGAACTCGGCAACCCAGGGCTTGTAGTAGTTCTCAACGGTCTTCTCAACCCCGAGCCTGTCGAGGACGAGCTGGTCGGTCATCACCCATGTCCAGCCATTCTCGGCGAGGATTTCAAGGGTCTTGTCGTTGAGCGCACTTTCGGCGGCCCAACCGCCAACTGGAGTTACGGTTCCGTTTCCGAGGTACTTCTTGTAGAGCTCGTGGGCCTTCTTCACATGGGCATCAAAGTCGCTCTCCCAGCCGAAGTCGTTGAGTATCGGCCCTATCGGGTGGGCGTAGGGGACGACCGTGACTTCAACGTTCCCCTTCTCGGGGTTGATGAGGTAGTTTATCTTCTCGTGCTCCTCGAAGGTGTGGTTGAGGAGCCACATCTGGGCGTCGAGGACGGTTTTAACATCCTCCCTGGTGTAGCCACCGACGTCAACCTTGTCGTAGAGGGCCTTGAGTTCGGGGTGGGTCATTATGTAGTTGTAGTCAATCCACGCTAAGTTGAAGAGGACGGCCAAATCTATGTAGTCCTGCTCGGTGAACTCGCTCGTAACTGCAACCTTCTGCTCCTCAAGGGGAAGGTTGGCGTACTTGGCCTTAGCCTGGAGCATCTTGTCCTTGAGCTGGGTGTACCTCTTCCAGAACTTCCTTATAGGATTGCCGTCCTTGTCCGTGACGGGTTCACCGTTCCAGGGTATGGTGGTGTCAAAGAACCCTCCCGGGGCCTGAAGCATGAACCACTTCTCATCGACTGTGAGTGGCTCGCCCTTGGCTATCTTCTCGGTCACTATCTGGTAGGTGTCCTTCTTCCCGTGCATGTAGTCCGCCAGCTGGGCTATAAGTGAACCGGAGAGGTCTATTGTCGCGTGGACATCGGGATAGAGGCTCAGGTAGTAGGCCATCTTCCAGTAGTCGTTTGATGCATGAAGTCTGACCCATGGCCTTGTGTAGATGTCCTGTATCGGGTCGTAGTAGTAGGGCTGGTGCTGATGCCACACTATTATGACGTTGAGGGGCTTTGGTTCAACCGCCCCAACGGTCTTCAGGTTCGCTCCCACGATGCTCCCAACCATCAAAATTGCAAGGAAAAGGGCAAATACCCTCCTCATACTATCACCTCATTCCTTCAGGCCTCCAACCGTGAGGCCGCTCCTTATGTAGTTCTGGGCAAGCATGAAAGTCACAAACACCGGCAGTGCGAAGAGCAGAGCCGCCGCCGCGAAGTAGCTCCAGTCAATCCCCCTGCCTATGCCTCCCAGTAAAGTGTATATCCATACCGCGAGCGGCTGATTATCCTGCGTCAACAGCAAGCTTGCCAGAATGAACTCCGTCCACCCTCCAATGAAGGCGAATATTGCAACTGTCGCTATTCCCGGCAGTGCCATTGGTAGCAGAACGTACCTGATTATCTGGAGGTAGCTCGCCCCGTCAACGAGGGCCGCTTCATCAAAATCGGGGCTTATGGAGTCTATGTATCCCTTAAGGAGCCACGTGTTGAAGGGAACGCTTCCCGCGGCGTATATTAGCGAGAGCGCTGGTAGTTTGTCGTAAAGGCCGAGCTTGACGACCATACCATAGAGCGCTATAAGGCCGGCTATTCCAAGACCTCCAGCGACCTGTGTAAACATCAGGTAGAAGTATAGCACGTGCTCCCTTCCGAAGAACTTCAGGCGCGAGAAGGCGTAAGCCGCTGGGACGACGAAGAGCAACGCTAGAAGAACCGTCAGGCCCGCTAGGATAGTGCTGTTCTTGAGGTACTTGAAGAAGGTTGAGTTGACGAACTTGCCGAGGAGCGTAAAGTGGGCCTTTCCGTTACCCCTTATGAGAACGTATCCCTCCATCCTGCCCGTAACTTTGACATTCCCAACCTTGCCGTCCGTTAAAGTTGCACCCCTGATTATTCCGAAGCCTATCTTCTCGTCGTTCTCAAGTCTCGTCAGTACAAACAGTCCCCGTATCTTGGCGTTGAGGGTGCCCTTCGCATCGGGGGCGTTTACCAAAAAGACGACGTTGCTGACGTTGACAGTTATTTTGGCACCGGTGAAGGGCCCGTACTTTATCTTGCCAGTTATTATCCCGCTGGTGACGTAGAGCCTGCCGTCTTTGACGTAAGCGTCCCCGGTTATCGTACCGGTGAAGTTCGTCATTATCCTGTTGCCCGAGAGCCCGAAGAGAACCTCGCGGTAGGAATCCAAGCTGACCTTTCTGGGCACGAGGTGCAGTTCGGTGGTTGCTAGGGTTGACGTCGGGCTTATTGAGACTATGAAGATGTAGTAGACGGGGAAGAGGATTATGAACATTACGAAGATTGCCAGGAGGGTCATCCCGGCGCTCTTAAGGCTTACTTTCCTCATCCCTTCGCACCCTCCTGCAGTCTTGTAACCCTAACGTTGACGTACATGTATATCGCCAGCACGAGAGTGGCTATTACCATCACAGCCGATGCTCTTCCGTAGTGTGGCGTCGCACCAAAGGCCTTTCTGAAGCCATAGAGCAGTATGAACTTGTTCTCGAAGAGGCCTGCGTTGTAGATATAGGGCACCATGAAGTACTGGAAGCTGGCGGCGCTCGTGAGTATCGTCGCGAAGGCTATCGGTTTTCCTACGGCTGGAAGGACGACGTTCCTGAACCTCTGCCAGTAGTTGGCGCCGTCGAGAATTGCTGCTTCGATGAGAGTTTCCGGCACGGACTGAAGCGCGGCGGTGACGACCGTCATCATGAATGGATAGGCCAGCCAGACTTCTATTACGTTGAGTGCTATAAAGGCCCAGGTTGGGTCGCTAATCCAGTTTGGAGGAGAGGCAACCCCAATTGATTTTAACACCTTGTTTATCGGCCCGAAGACCGGATCGAACATAAACTTCCAGACGGTGACCGAGAAGAGCAGGGGCAGAGCCCAGGGTATTATGAGTAGCGAGCGATAAATAACCTTACCTCTCACGTACTTGTTTGTATAGAGCAGACTGAGCAATACTCCAACGGTCACCTTGAGGGTAACGCTCGTAATAACGAATATCCATGTCCAGACGAAGGCATCTCTGAAACCCGGGTCGCTGAGAATCCACCTGAAGTTCTCAAGACCAACGAAGTGAAGTGGTTCAACTGAGCTGTTGGGATTGTAGATTGGGAAGTTGCCGAGCTGGGCGTTGGTGAATGCCAGGTATATGGAGTACACTATAGGCCAGAGGTTGAAAAACAGGAACGCGGTGATTCCGGGAATTATGAGGAACAGGGCCACCATTGTCGTCTTCTTCATCCTGTCTCCCTCCCAAGTTGAGAAAAGAAAAGAGAAAAGGTTTCATCCGTTCATATTCTGGAGTATCTCCTGCTGGTACTTCTTGAGTATGGCCGGTATGTCCGCGTGGGCAGGGTCCTTGAGGATATCGGTGATGGCCTTGTCAACACCGCCCCAGACGGCGCCCATCTTCGGGCTCTTGGGCATCAGATAGGCGTGCTGGACCGCCTGAGCAAAGCCGTAGAGAACCGGGTCGGCCTTAATCTGCGGGTCGTCGAGAACCTTGCTCAAAACGGGTATGTAGCCGAGCTGAAGGGCGAGCTGTTTTATGACATCCGGACTTGTGGTGAACCACTTGACGAACTTTATGGCTGCGTCCTTGTTCTGGGCACCCTTGGCGAAGTAGAAGAGCTTCACACCACCGTAGGGCCTCGGCCAGTACTCCTTACCGTCCTTCTCGATGGGTGGAAGAGGCTCAACGCCAAAGTTTATGCCCGCCTTCTTGACGCTGGCTATGCTCCACGGGCCGTTGACCATGAAGGGAGCGCGCTTCTCAAGGAATATGCTCTGCTGGGTGTTGTAGTCTGCAGTCGGCGCCATGTAGGGCCATATCTCCTTGAAGAAGAACTCGAAGCCCTCTATCGTCCTCGGGTCGTCAAGGCCCGGCTTCTCCGTCTTGTCGTCGAAGTAGTAGCCTCCAAAGGCCTGTGCTATCGCCGAGATGAAGTAGGCGTTTATGGGCCAAGCGATGCCGTACTTCTCGTTGTTGGGGTCGTAATACTTCTGCATTATCTGCTTCATCTCGTCGAAGGTCTTCGGCGGGTTCGGAACCATGTCCTTGTTGTATATCAGGGCGACCGTTTCAGCGGCGAAGGGCATCGCATAGTAGTGTCCCTTGTACTCCATTGCCTCCCTGGCAACTGGAGCGAACTGGTTGAGAACATCGGGGGTTATTGAGTCGTCGATGGGCTCGAGAAGACCTGCCTCGGCGAACTTTCCAATCCAGTCGTGAGCCCAGATGAAGAGGTCTGGGCCCTTTCCTGCTGGAATCGCAGCCTTCAGGGCGCTCTCAAGGTCGGACTTCTGCTCAAAGACTATCTGAACGTTCGGGCAGAGGGCCATGTACTCCTCGGCTATGCTCTGGAAGACTTCAAGCTCGTTGGGCTGCATTGCATGCCAGATGACAACTTTCCCGCTCCCGCATTCGACCTGAGGAGTGCTGGTAGTCTGAGTCGTTGAGGAGGTAGTGCTTGAAGTCGCTGAACTCTGGGTTGTGGAGGGACTCGCGGTGGAGGTAGTCGTTCCACCACCGCTTATACAGCCGCTGGCCACCACACTAAGGGCCAAAACGGCCACCAACAACAGGCCAAACAACGTTTTTTTCATGATAACCACCCACTCTAATCTTGGGTGGTTTAGTATCATCCTTAGTGATATATATATCTTGCGCTCCCCCGAACCCCGGGGTACACCTTGAGGTAGGACTTACAAGTGTTCATGAGTATCATTCAAATCAAGGTAGCGTAGCTTTCTAGTGGGCCCGATGATGACAAAGGATGAAGCTTCAAGGGAAAGATTGCCATCGTTTACTGGCCCAAGATTAACTTTGACCGATTTTGAGCCCCGGTTTATGGCGACGAAAACCCTCTCACCCTCAAGAACCCTCTCGTAGGCAACAATGTTCCCCTCAAAATAGACCGGCCGGAAAAGGCCCACCTGAAGTGCCTTACTCTCCCGCCTGAGCCTTATCAGGGACTTGGTCACCTCCAGCAACCCGGTATCCCAAGCCTCTTCCTTCCAGGGCATAGGAGTTCTTCCGGAGCTCATCCCATCTCCCGAGCCCCTCAGGCCGACTTCATCCCCGTAAAAAATCGAAGGGATTCCTTTATACGTCATCAGGAAAGCCATGGCGCAGAGGTATCTTTTTTTGTCTCCACCAACTAAATCTAAGAAGCGCTCGGTGTCGTGGTTGTCGAGGAAGTTGTATGTGAAGTGCTCGGCCGGGCCATAGTAAGCGCTCAAAAGGTTCAGCTCGTTCAGGAACTCCCGCGCGTCAATCTCCTCAAAGGCGAAGAACCTCAGAATGGCATCGTAGAGGAGGTAGTTCATGATCCCGTGAAAGACGTCGAAGAGCCACAGCCTTCCGTCGTCCATGACCTCCCCGAAGAGGTATGCCCTCGTCCTCTTCCTCACCTCGCGCCAGACTTCCGGGGGAACGCCGTGGGCAACGTCGAGGCGCCAGCCGTCGGCACCTCTCTCAAGCCAGAACCTCATAACATCGGCGATGAAATCCACGACCTCCGGATTCTCGTGGTTGAGCCTCGGCATCAACCAGACCGAGAAGAAGGTCTCGTAGTTCCAGTCGAGTTCCTTTAGGGAGCGGTACTTCTCCCTCCAAGGCATATCCTTTCCGAGGAGCTTCAGAAACTCCGGGTCAACGACGGGGAAGTCCAGTGGGCGGTAGAAGTTCTTCCATCTGCTCTTCTCACCTTCCTTAACCAAGTCTTGGAAGTAGGGGTGGAAAAAGCTCGTGTGGTGGAAAACTCCATCGAGGACGAGCTTCATGCCCCTTTCCCTCAGAGCTTCTACGAGCTCCCTAAAAGCCTCGTCTCCTCCGAGTCTCTCGGCCACGTGGTAGTAGTCGATGATGTCGTAGCCGTGGTATGTCATGGACTCAAATATGGGGGTCAGGTAGAGGGCGTTAACACCCAAGCTCTCCAGGTGGTCCATGTGCTCCACGATTCCCTTTAAGTCTCCCCCGTGAAAGAACTCGCCCTCAAGGGGTAGCTCTTTCTCCCGAATACCAACGGCGAACCTGTCGGGCATTATCTGGTAGAAGACGCTCCCCAACGGCCAGTCGGGGGCTTCGAGCTCCCTTGGAACGGCCTTAAACGGCCCGAGAGTCTCCCTCGCTCCGGAGTTAGTTTCAACCGAAAAGGAATACTCTATCTCATTGGAACGCCCGGGAACCACGGCCTCCCAGTATTCGAAGAGCGAATCCCGGGCTTTCAGGGACATGTCGACTTCCCCATATCCAATGTGGAGTGAGGCCGAACTCAGAAAACCCCTCCTAGCCCTCAGGAGGACGTGCGTTCTATCGACAAAGGAGTAAAGATAGGTAAGGGATGGTCTGTGGAAGAGCTCCTCAGCTCCAGCGACTTCGGCAACGCTAACTCTCCTCCCGAACCTGTAAGCGGGCCTCCTGTAGGTTTCCACCCTCGGGTTCTCCGGATCGGGCGTGAAGTTCCCTCCCAGCGAAAAGCCGTAGTGCCAGAGACCCTCGGGGAGGGCAATCCTAACCTTCCACCTCCCACCGTCGGGAGTCATCCTGAAGGAGCCCTCGTTGAAGGCGTTGAAGCTTCCGAGGAGGTAAGCGTAGGACTCCCCTTCCCGGGGGAGCGAGAACTCGACTATGGCGGCCCTTCCAAAGCGTTCGTCAGGTTCGAACCCGAAAATTTTATACACCTAGCTCACCCAAGTATCACTACTGATGAATAAACTAAGGATAGTGAACTTAAAAACTTGGAGGTCTCGGTATGAAGGAGGAAGAGATTGTTGAGAAACTTCAGAGGCTCGGCCTCACGAAGTACGAGAGTCTCGCTTACATAACCCTTCTGAAGCTCGGGCCGAGCAAGGCAACCGACATAACAAAGGAGAGCGGGATTCCCCACACGAGGGTTTACGATGTCCTAAGCTCACTCCACAGGAAGGGTTTCGTTGACGTCATGCAGGGCTCGCCGAGGCTTTACAAGCCCGTGAACCCCGAGGTCGTGCTTGAGCGCATAAAGGAGGACTTCATCGAGGACATCGAGAACCTGAAGAAAGCCTTCATGGACCTCTACCGCGGTGTCCACGGTGAGGAACTGCCCGAGATATGGACGATACAGGGCTTCGACAACACCGTTGAGAGGGCAGAATACGTGATAAGGACGGCAAAGCATGAGGTTCTCATCAACACTCCCTTCGAGTTCCTCAAGCTCCTCAAGAGCGAGATAAGGGCCAGAAAGGACATCATCTTCGTCATAGTCAGCAACTTCGAGGAAATCCCGGACTGGCTGAAGGGGGACAACGTGATACTCGCCAAGAGCGGTGGGGCACCATGGCTGATGGCCAGCTGGATAATCGGAGACATAGAGTACGCCCTGTTCTTCGGTGCCCTGCCAAAGGACAGGAGGAGGGAGAAGTTCTACTCATTCTGGGCCAAAAGCCCAAAGATAATCCAGAACTACATGCACTGGTTCTACACGATATACTTCGACAACAGCGAGCTCATAAAACCGCTCAACTACGAGAAGCTTCCCAAACCCCTCACCCTCGTTAACATAAGAACCCTCATCACGGTTCTCAAGATGGCCGGTCTCCCGAGAAAGGCCGAAATCGTTGGAAAGATGGTGGACACTAAGGAGCCTGTTAACCTGAGGGGCACAATAGTTGACTACGAATACACCCCCCTCACAGCAAACATAACCTTCAGGTACAACGGCAGTGAACTCAAAGTTGGCGGGATAGGCAGCTACTTCGAGGACGTTGAAGGGGAGAAGTTCATACTCCTGGAGTGATTCTCATGAGGGTGCTTTTGCTTTCCTTTGAATACCTTCCCGTCAAGGTGGGGGGCCTAGCCGAGGCGGTAACTAGCATAGCCGAGGGGCTGGCAGAGCTCGGCCACGAGGTCATCGTCTTTACTCCCGACCACGGAAAGGGCCTCGGAGAAGCCGTTGAGAGGTTCAAGGTTATAGCCTTCGGGGAGGAAGTTGAAATCAAGGCCCGAAAGCGAGAGGAGAACGGGGTGACAATCTACTCCTTAGCTGGAGGACTGCTGAGCGAGAGCGACGTCTACGGTCCGAGCTGGGAAGGGCTTTTGAAGAAGGCGGTTCTCTTTGGAAAGGCCAGCGCCGGTCTGATGAACAGCCTTATTGAGGAGTTCAATCCCGACGTCGTCCACGCCCACGACTGGCACACCGTCTTCTCACTCGGTCTCCTGAAGAAGTACTTTGGAGTGAGGAGCGTCTTCACAGTCCACAGGCTCAACAAGGGGAAGATACCGGGTCACTACTTCCACGAGGCGAACCTCGGTGAGCTTGCACCTTACCCGGACATAGACCCGGAGCACACGGCTGCCTATATAGCAGACATGGTAACCACAGTCAGCAGGAGCTACATGCTGGAAGAGTGGAGTTTTTTCGGAATCTTCGAGGGGAAAGTTACGCACGTTTTCAACGGCATAGACTGCTCCTTCTGGAACGAGGAGCTCATGGAAACGGCAAACCTGCCGAGGGAAGAGCGCAGGAAGCTCATTCTGGAGCGCTTTGGCCTCAAAGATGGAAAGGCCTTCATGTTCATAGGGCGCTTCGACAGGGCCCAGAAAGGCGTTGATACTCTCCTCAGGGCGATTGAGATACTCTCAACGGACCCGGCCTTCGGGGATATGAGGTTCATAATAATAGGCAAGGGTGACCCGGAGCTGGAGAAGTGGGCGAAGGACGTTGAGAGGCGCTTCCCAGAGAACGTCAGGGTAATCACTGAGCTCCTCCCGAGGGAGATGGTTAGGGAACTCTACGGTTCCGTGGATTTCGTCGTCATACCATCCTATTTCGAGCCCTTTGGTCTGGTTCAGCTGGAGGCTATGTGCCTAGGGGCCATCCCAATAGGGAGCGCCGTTGGGGGGATAAAGGACACCATCATAGACTTCAGGACCGACCCTGAGAGGGGAACTGGCTTCCTTGTCCCGCCGAGAGATGCTTTCGCTCTGGCCAACACCCTGGTGAGTGCCAAAAACCTTGAGGAGGAAACCCTCCGGAGGCTCAGGGAGAACGGGAAGAAGAGGGCAAGAAAGGACTTCACATGGGAAAGTGCCTGTAGGAGGTACACCAGCGTTTACACAGGGAGCGTTGACAGGGCCATGTCCTTCCTCCGCTAGCGCCAGCCGAAGTCGCTTAAAAACTTCCTCTTCAACCTTTTTATCGTCCCTGAAACGCCAAGGGTTCTAAGGATGGCCTTCGAGCCGTTTATCTCAGTAATGAGCGTCAAAGCAAAGCGGAGCTCCTCAACGTGCTTCCTGTCAACCCTAACTATACCTGTCTGAGTTTTCTCGTCGAATTTTATGAACCACGGCTTCGCCCTGGCAGAACCGAGAACACCGAGCGTTGAAAGCGAAGCCTCCCATACGGCCCTCTTCACTTCCTCCTTCTTGAAGGGCCTCTCACCGATTAGCTGGAATGCTATGTAGCGGTGCTTGTCCCTTAGGGTTGGTGGCAGGTACTTCGGCTTCTCCCTCATGTTCCCAACTCTGTCCGCCAACCTTTTTAAGCCCTTTCCAGAGCCTTCGGGTGGTGAGAGCTTTGGTCTGGGAGACGCCTTACTTCTCATACGCCGTGCGAGAGTTGCCGAAGGGCTGTCAGCTCTGCGTTAGGGGCGAGAAGCTCGTCCTCTTCACCACCGGGAAATGCCCGAGGGACTGCTTCTACTGCCCTCTAAGTCCATGGCGCAGGGAGGATGTGGTTTACGCCAACGAGAGACCTGTCAAGAGTGTCGAAGACGTTATCGAGGAGGCCCTCCTGCAGGAGGCCAAAGGGGCCGGCGTCACCGGCGGTGACCCGCTCGCGAGGCTTGACAGGACTGTTGAATACATCAAGACCCTCAAGGAGGCCTTTGGGGAGGACTTCCACATCCACCTCTACACCACCGGCGCGCTGGCAACAAAAAAGAACCTCGAAAAGCTCTACGATGCCGGCTTGGACGAGATACGCTTTCACCCCGACCTGTTCAATCCAAATTCGAGGCTCTTCAAGGTTGAGATAGAGAACATAAGGAAGGCCTTCGACTTCGACTGGGACTTTGGTGGAGAGATACCCTCAATCCCGGGCCAGTTCGAGAGGATGAAGTGGTACGCCGAGTTTCTCGATAAGCTCGGCGCGAAGTTCCTCAACGTCAATGAGCTTGAGTTCAGCGAGACCAACCTTAGGAATCTCCTCGACAGGGGTTACAAGCCTATAAGCAACGAAAGCTCCGCGATAAAGGGCTCCCTTGAGCTGGGCCTTAAGCTACTCGAATGGGGTGAGGAGAACACCTCCCTGAGCTACCACCTCTGCACCGCCAAGCTGAAAGACGCTGTCCAGCTGAGAAACCGGCTGAGGAGAACCGCGAGGAAGGTCGCAAAACCCTATATGGAAATCACGGAGGACGGAACGCTCCGCTTTGGAATAGCTGAATACGATGACCTCGACGAGCTTTACCACTTCCTCATTGAGGAGGCGGAAGTGCCAGAGGAGTGGCTCTACATCAACCGTGAGAAGGGCAGGATAGAGATGCCGGAAGAAGTTGCAATCGAGCTCGCCGAGGCAATAGAGGGGGACGTTAGGTTCTTTATTGTAGAGGAGTATCCAACCTTTGACAGAATTGAGGTTGAGAGAATTCCCCTTCCGTGAGTTTTGCTTTTCATGTTGGTTGGGGTTTCGAAAGGCTTATTTATTTCGTGCATGCATGCACTTATAGGTGATGCCCTTGGGCAAGACGATAACCATCGCCGATGACGTCTATTACGAGCTCGTCAAGATGAAGGGTAAGAAGAGCTTCTCGGAACTCCTCAGGGAGCTCATAGGTAAGAAAAAGAAGGGCAACCTCGACGTGCTCATGATAGCGTTCGGGACGAGAACCCCCGAAGAGGTCGAGAAACTTAGGAAAGAGCTCAAGGAGGTCGAGGAATGGATGGACTCCTGGACACCAGTGTGGTGATAGAGCTCTTTGGGGGAAACAGGAAGGTTATCGAAGGTCTTTCTCCCGGGGAAACCTACGCACTTCCAGCCATAGTCGTCTTTGAGCTCTACTGCGGCCATTTGAAGGAGCGGGAAGAGCTCATGCTCGAAATGATGCCAAAAGTCGAATTCAACGAGGAGGCCGCTAAGATAGCGGGGGCAATCTTCAGGGACTTGATGAAGAAGGGGCAAAGGCCTCCCTTCAAGGATCTACTCATCGCTGCAACTGCAATAGCCCACAACATGAGCCTTTATACCTGCGACAGGGGCTTTGAGAGGTTCAAGGAGTACGGGCTCAGGGTGAAAATTCTGGAAAAGTAATCCCCCTGCTCCCGTTTGCATAATGATGAGTTTGGCCTTCCAAGGTGGTGGGGGTTGAGATTGGGGAAATCTCTCCTTCTTCCAAGCTTCTTTGTCGGGACAATCTTTCTGGCAATGCTATTTGGCTATGCACTCTCACTTTCGCCGGAAGAAAGCTTCTCATTCGCGGTTATTCTGACTCTTCTCTATACTCTGGCCCGTGGGCTTCGGAAGGAACCGGATAAATGGAGAAAGTCTGGGTTCTTAAAATCTAAGAGTGTGAGATATCTCATCTTTTTCCTGGGCTCGTTTGGATTCAGTGTGCTCTTATTCGGGCTTATATATCTGGTCTTTGCAAAACCGGGAACTTCGTTCGTTTCCCTCGTCAAGGTGCTTGGCGCTCTCTTTGCAATAGGCTCCTCCCTGATGTTCCTCGCCTCGGTGTTTTATAGCAAGAATAAGACGTCTGAGAAAATCACTTACTCTGGGCAGAACTTTCTGAGAGAACTTTCAGCATCTCTCCTCCTCTTTACAGTTGCGTACCTCTCTGGTGTTGAGCTGGAAAAAAGCATCTCGATGGCGTTTTACGTTTTTGTTATGGCCGGCTGGTACTACTCCATGATGGCGCATAGGTATATCATACCCGAGAGGATACTTAAAATCCGGACAGTTATCAATTTCGTGGCCGTCAGCTTGGGACTTTACCTTTTTGTCATCAAAAACGTGTTCATAAGTGTTTTAATGGGAGTGCTGTTTGCGTTTGCCTCGGAGAAAGACTACAGGATAACAAGGAAGCTCGTGGAAACGGGACTTCTGGATAGGGGATACGCCGAGAGGGGGGCCGGTGGTCTGTTTTATGCAATCTTTTTATGCAATCTTTTATCTGTTTGGAGCGATGGTAGTTTTGATTGGGGTCACTGGAAATTATAACGTCTCTTTCATCAGGAGATTCCTACTAACGATGTTTAGGCTACTTTATCTGTTCACGGCGATTTTCCTTCCCTTCGGAACGTTTCTCGGGTGGGTGAGGTTGAGGGTCCCTTGGGAATGAACTGGAAAATGGACATTTGTGTTCTTTTGTTCGCTCTTTTACTCTGGCTTCTTTTGATTAATTCTCGTTGTTTTGATACGGTTGGAAATTGAAAAAAAAAAAAAAAAAAAACGTTAGCTAATCCAACTAGTAAAAGAAAAAATTTATATAAGCAAATG
>NZ_JALUFF010000046.1:395-3416 GCF_027052235.1 Thermococcus sp. | reverse complement strand
GCCCTCTATTCTGGCTTTTATCTTGTCGTAGAGGGGCTTCGGTATGGAAACGGTCGTGTACTTCTTCTCCTCAGCCATCTCAAACACCTCCAGCCTTAATGATATTTAATGACATTTAATTAAGAAGGAACTGGGAATATAAAAGTTACGCCTAGGAGAGTAGAATGGGGAGTCACTCCCCCCTCTGTATCTTCGCGTGCCTGCCGACGAGACTCTTCCTAAGCTCAAGGTTCCTTATTTCACACTTCTCGTCTATTATTGAGCGCCATATCGTCGAGTTCCTTATCACTGTCTTCCGGAAGATTATAGAATCACTTACATCGGAGTTTTCTATGACGCAGTTCTCGCCTATGTATGCGAAAGGCCCGATTATAGAGCGTCCCAGTATCTTTGCACCGCGCTTTATGACCACCGGTGGGATTATCTTGGAGTAAGGGCTAATCTGGATTTCCTCGATGTGGCTCTCCTTTAGGAGGGTTCTCAAAGCTTCCAAGTAGCTGTCGGCAGAGCCTATGTCGTACCAGTAATCGGAGAAGCGGTAAGCCCTAATCGGCTCTCCCCTTTCGAGGAGCCACTGGACGAAGTAACCCGGCGAATCCCTGTTCCCGTTTGAGAGGTACTCGTCAATGCGTTCCATGACCTGCTCGGGGAAGACGTAAACGCCCGTGCTTATGAGGGTCGAGCGGGGTCGTGCTGGCTTCTCCTCGAAGGCAATCACTTTATCCCCTTCGAGCACGACAACGCCGTAGCGCCTGGCCAACTCCAAATCGCCGACGTCGTAAACGGCTATAAGAGTCTCTTCGGAGTACCTTTCCAGAAACTCCTCGAGGGAGAATGAGAAGAGGTTGTCGCCGGCTATGACGAGGTAGTCATCGAGACCGAGCTCTGCAACGGCCTTCCTCATAGCCCCTATCGTTCCCAGTTTCTCCTCCTCGTGGAGCGTGTCCTCAACAATGAGCTCAACACCGTATTTTTCGGCAACGGGCTTGAAGTGGGACTCGAAGAAGCGGTTCGTCGAGATGTAAACCGGCAAATCCAGCTTCGAAACTTTTTCCAGTATGTAATCAATTATCCTTTTCTCACCAACCGGGAGTAACGCCTTGGGGTTGTCCTTGGTTATGGGCCAGAGCCTGGTCGCATAACCGCCGGCCATAATTAAGACCTTCACTGGTTTTCCCTCCTCAGAGCTTTTGAAATTGAATCCATAAACTCCTCGATGTCCGACAGATTGTTTCTGAGAATCTCATAAATGAACTTATCGTCGATCTCCCAGTAGATATGGACGAGCCTGTTTTGAAACCTCGTCATGAGAACAAGCCTCTTGGTTAAATCATCGCCAATGAGCCCCCTCTCATTTAGGATCCTAAACGAGTCTGCATAATCTTCTGGGAGTCTCATCTTGTTCTTGGATATGAGGTGATAAGCAATGTCAATGCATGCTTCGATGGCGACGAGAAGGTTGTACTTGGCACTTGACACGTAGTGTTTGTTTCTTAAAAACTCCTCCCTTGGGAGGTGCGAAAGTTCATAGAGGGCTTCCAGGGCGTGCCTGGTCTCTGACATGAGCCGGGTTACCTTTTCATCATCGTATTCCAAGGGCCTCCCTCCTGTAAATCTCAAGATAGCGGGTGTAATCGTGGTACTCGCGCATCGTCATCTCCTCAAACTCGCACCGGGCCTTTTCGTCCCTGCTGAATAGGAGCAGCCCCCCAATTGCGCGGAATCTGAAAGTTATGGGGGCATAGTTGAGAACCCTAACCTCAACCGGCGGGCCAACTGCCCTCGAGAACTCCTCCTCGAGTTCCTCCTCGTAGAAGGGGGGAACGTTTGACTTGACGTAAACGGCCACGTCTATGTCCCTGAATGGGCCATCGTCAAGAAAAGAGCCGTGGAGATAGGCAAAGAGAACCTCGTCTTTTTTAACCAGTGCCTCTCGGAGTTTTGAAATTATTTTTCCCTTCTCTCCCGTTGGAAGCTCATGAAAGGTCTCCATGAGTGAGAATCCAATGGCCGAAGTAAAAAGCTTTTCCCCAAAGTTTAAGAGTGATCATCCGATGGAATTCTTGGTGGTATGAAATGAAGGCTCTTATCACGGGTGGTGCTGGCTTTATAGGCTCCCACCTCGTCGATAGGCTGGTGGAATCCGGCTGGAAGGTCCGCGTCCTCGACGACCTAAGCGCAGGCAGTCTGGAGAACGTTGAGCGGTGGCTCGAGAGCGAACGCTTTAAGTTCATTAAAGGAGACATGAGGGATCCTGGAGTCGTTGAAGAGGCCGTTGAAGAGGTCGATGTCATCTTCCACCTAGCTGCCAATCCGGAGGTCAGAATCGGCGCCCAGAGCCCCGAACTGCTCTACGAGACAAACGTTCTCATAACCTACAACCTCCTCAACGCGATGAGGGATTCCGGCGTCAAATACTTGGTGTTCACGAGCTCATCAACGGTTTACGGCGATGCGGAGGTGATCCCCACCCCAGAGGACTACGCCCCTCTGGAGCCGATAAGCGTCTACGGGGGAGCGAAGTTAGCGGCCGAAGCTTTGATAAGTGGCTACGCTCATACCTTTGGTTTCAAGGCTCTAATATTTCGCCTGGCTAACATAATCGGGGAGCGCTCCAACCACGGCGTCATCTACGACTTCATCCACAAGCTGAGGAGGAATCCGGAGGAGCTCGAGATACTTGGTGACGGAACGCAGAGGAAGAGCTACCTTCACGTGGGCGACACCGTTGAGGGAATGCTCCAGATCTTCGAGCACTTCAGGAAAGAGGATAAAACGGTGGACTTCTACAACCTCGGCAACGATGACTGGATCACCGTGAGGGAGATAGCGGAGATAGTGGGTGAGGAGATGGGGCTGAGGCCAAAGTTCCGCTTCACGGGCGGCGTTGACGGCGGCCGCGGCTGGAAAGGAGATGTAAAACTAATGCGCCTGAGCATAGAGAAAGCCAAGAAAACTGGCTGGAAACCAAAGCTGAACAGCTACGAGGCCGTTAGGAGAACCGTGAGAGAGCTTCTGGAC
>NZ_JALUFF010000046.1:0-385 GCF_027052235.1 Thermococcus sp. | reverse complement strand
ATCCCGGCCGGGGCACCAAAACCTTTCTCGCGGGCCCGTGGCTCAGCCTGGTCAGAGCGCCCGCCTGATAAGCGGGAGGTCCGGGGTTCGAAGCCCCGCGGGCCCACCATCACAGCCCTTGCAGAGCAAGCGCTGGCGGAAGAGTAAGTGCCTTTCTACAAGTTGCGTTCCTGAAAGGGGTTTTTACTCGCTTGCTCTTTAGTGAGTGTTTCACTGCCTAAAGCGCCCTTCGGGCACTGATTAAAGTTGAAACTATTCGAAGAGGTTAGTTTGGGGTTAAACCCCTCGAAACTTGGTTCTTGAGGGAGGCACAACTGACCTTTTGCTCTTTGAGGAGAAGGGCACTCTTTGATCAAACTTTGCTTTGCAAAGTTTGATCAAAGAG
>NZ_JALUFF010000045.1 GCF_027052235.1 Thermococcus sp. | reverse complement strand
TCCCTCCAGACGTGGGAGTTGGGGATTCCGAGGGCTTTCAGAGCCGCGTAGACCCTCTCGTTGCTCTCGATTTCGAAATACACCAGTGCAAAGAGGGCCAAGATCCCCACCAGGGTTACCATCCCGATTATCCCGTAGACGGCGCTCCTGAAGAGCCTAATGTTGTTTTCCATCTTTCTCTTCATGTCCTCCTCTGTAATCACCCGCAGGCCGAGTTTTTCGTACTCCTCCTTCGCGGCCTTGGGGTTAGACACGTTCAGGAAGGCGATTCTATCCTGGACGAAGGGTTTCTTCGGCAGGAAAACGGCCTTAAAGTCATAGAAGGGTGCATCGCTTATACCGGTGACGACGTACTCCTCCGGCTTTCCGAGGAGCTTGAGTTCAACAGTGTCCCCGACCTTTATTCCGAGCTTCTTGGCGAGGCCCTTTCCGATGACGGCTTCGTCGGGCTTCTGGAACCACCTGCCCCCGATCAGGGTGGACTTGAAGGTGCTGCCGTAATCGAGGAAGTAAACCTCTGTGGTTATCCCTCCAGCGCTTTGACCGCTCAGGTAGCCCGCCTTTTCACCAGGAACTTCGGCTATCTTCTCAGGTGGGCCAACGACCATGACGTTGAAGGGGATGTCAGAATTTGCGAGGTTCTCAACGCCCCTTATTCCGAAGTATGCCGAAGAGGCCGCGAGGAAGATGACGAAGAAGACCGCAAAGAACCTCAGCGGAGAGCTTTTCCGCGGCGTGAAGCGGAGGGCATTTACCGGTCTTATCCTGGAGATGTAGAGGTAGGGCAGTGAGAGGACGAGTGCGATGGCGAGGGCCATGACCGCGTCAAACTTCAGGGGATACGCATAGTCTGGGCTGAAGGGTATGGGAAACCTCGCAGCTATGTATGAGTAGCCAGTCTTCATTCCAATGGGAATTCCTGCCAGGTAAGCGATCATCGCAACGAGGAGGTGGTCGCCGATGAAGAGAGCCGCGGTAAAAGAGTCTGGGAGGCCGAGCGCCTTCATCGTCCCGATGTCCCTCACGCTCCCCTTTGCGTGGACTGCTGTGAGTACAACGATAACCGTGAGCGCTGCCCCGAGGAGAAGGTAGAGGAAGCTCATCGCGAAGTCCTTGACTCCTTTTACTGAGTCCATGTAGGGGATTCCATTGGAGTAGTCCGCGAAGTACTCGACCCGGGCGTTTTTCATCAGGAACTCGGCCAGTGCCTCAGGATCGCTGCACTTCATAAACGCGTAGAGCTGCGTCCCTTTCCTTTTGGTGAGGACTATCGGCTCCCCGCTCAGGTAGTAGTAAGACCCTCTGACCTCATACTCCTCCCCGTCGATGATGAGCCGGTCCCCCTTATCGGCCTCTGGGAATGCGAGAACCACCACCCCTTTATCGGGGCTTTTAACGCCGAGCGACCTGAACTCACCGTAGCCTGCCATGGCTTCGTAGCTTTTTCCGTTCAACGTTACCTCGGTCTCTTTGAAGTAGATGTAGTTCACGACTTCTCCAAACCGGGTCAGGTTCTCAACCGAGATACCTGAAACGACGAACTCGACGTTTCCGGTCTCCGCGAAGTCCTCGACGGCTTTGCCAATGCTCCCAACTGCAGAGAGAGTGAAGTTGAAGCCGAGGCTCACGACGAAGAACACGATAAAAACAGCGGCCGCTTTCTTCTTTTCGCCCCTAAGCTTTCTGAGGGTTGCTTTTAACCTCATGCACCTCACCGTCCTTGAGGGTTATCAGAACGTCTGCAAAGCGGAAGAATTCCCTCTCGTGGGTGGAGGCTATGACGGTAACGCCCTCTTCTTCGTTTACCCTCCTCAGAAGCTCCCAGATCCTGAGCTTGTTCTCCCAGTCAAGGTTGGCCGTTGGTTCATCTGCAAAGATGTATCTTGGCCTGTTCGCTAAAGCCCTCGCTATTGCGACCCTCTGCATTTCTCCCCCGCTCATCTCGCTCGGCCTCTTGTCCTTCAAGTGCTCTGCATTGACGAGCCTTAAAAGCTCCAGCGCTCTTTCAGAGGGGTTTCCGATTTTCTTTGAGTACCTCATGGGCAGCATCACGTTTTCCAGCCCGGTAAGGTAGGGCACCAAGTAGAAGAACTGGAAGATTATCCCGAAGTTCTCAAGACGGAACTTTCGGAGCTCTTTCTCCTTCATCGCCGTGATGTCCTTTCCATCAACTATCACCTGCCCACTGGTAGGCCTGTCAATCCCCGTTAGAATGTTGAGCAGCGTCGTCTTCCCACTCCCGGAGGGGCCGGCGATGATGTAGAAGCGCCCGTCTTCGAAGGTGATGCTAACGTCCCTCAGGGCAAGGGCCTTCCCGAACTCGTAAAACTTCTCAAGGTTTTGAACCTCGATCATTTTATCACTACCCCCATCGTTCGTGTCAATCACGTTACCCTTTTAAAAAGTTACCATCGCAGTGGCCTGTGTATGCCCGTAAGTGGTGCGCATATCCGGATTCCCGATCCTTTGCCCAAAGGGTTAAATGCCCCCTGCCAAACTTTCTCAGGTGAATCAAATGGTGCTGAGAATCTTCGTAACAGGCCCGGCGGGTGTCGGGAAGACAACCCTCGTCGAAAGGGTAGCCAAAGAAGTTGACCGCTGGGGCTACATCGTCGGCGGAATGATAACGCGGGAAGTGAGAAGGGGTGGGAGGCGCGTCGGCTTCAAAATCACTGCAATCGACACCGGCGAAGAAGGAACTTTGGCGAGCATCAGGGGAACCTCCCACCTGCCGGGTACCCCCTTCGGGAAGTACGTCGTCCACGTCGACGAGATAGAGAGGGTTGCCGTTCCCGCCATAAGGCGTGCCATTGATGAGGCGGACTTAATCGTCATAGACGAAATCGGCCCCATGGAGTATAAGAGCGACGAGTTTATCCGCGTCGTTGGCGATGTTCTGAAGTCAGAAAAACCGCTGTTGGCCGTTGTTCATAGACACTTTGTAGACAGATTTCGCCCCCTCGGGAGGCTCCACACGTTAAGCGTCGAGAACAGAAACGCGGAGTTTGGAATAATCCTAGATGAGATAATGAAGGAGCTGAAGGGTCTCAGAGGTTGAGGCTGTCCTTGCAGCTCTCGCATATCCACTTTTCCCCGCCCTCAATGTAGACCTTGTAGAGCGGCCCGTACTGCCCGCAGAGCTCGCAGATTCCGTAGACCTCGGTCTCCTCGCTGGCCTCCTCTTCGCTCTCGTTGTTGTATGCGTTGAGCGCAGCGAGAAGATCGGCGGCCGTGACGAAGCCTATCGGCTTCCCAAGCCTCGTAACGAGGAGTCTTCTAATTCCCTTGTCCATCATCTTGTCGATTGCGTCACCGATGTCATAGTCGTCCTCTATGGTGACAGGATTCTGGGTCATAACTTCCTTGACTTTCACGCTCTTGGGATCCCTTCCCTTGGCAACGACCTTGTCGAGGATGTCTCTGT
>NZ_JALUFF010000044.1 GCF_027052235.1 Thermococcus sp. | reverse complement strand
GAGCCGTCGGTGATGGCCGGACAGAATATCGGGACGTTCCTCCTGTAGGCCCAGTAGATGATCGAGCGCTCCTTCTCCTTCCCGAGCTTCTCGTCCATGTATTTACCAAGCTCGTAGATGAACTCGCTTGCCGTGAGCGGTTTTCCGCGCTCCTTTTCCATTTCAAGAACCCGCTCGAAGAAGGGTATCATGTACTTCTCGAACTCAATATACCTGTCGTTGGGCACGAAGATGTTGCCTATTCTGTTGATGCCCTTCTCGCGCATTAGGGCGTCGTTAACGTTCCAGTCTCCAAGAATGAAGGGCTTTAAAGCTTTGATGAAGTCCTCCTCAATTCCCCCAGCGGTGGTCACGATTACGTCAACCTTGCCCTCCTTCACGAGCCAGGCTATTATCTCCCTCAACCCGGAGGAGACAATGTTAGAAGTGTAGCCGAGGAAAACCCTTACTTCCTTTCCCTCAGCGCGCTTCTTCTCCACTTTCCTCCAGATCTCTATCGCCTTCCCCAGGTGGGTAGCTTGAAAGCCTATTCTCTCATAATAATCCAAAACCTCCTCAAGGCTCGAAACCTCGTCCAGCCACGGCCCCTCTATAGGGATTCCCTCGACTTCCTCGCTCTCCTTTAGAACTATATCTTTAGGCCCGCTCATGGAGGAAAGTTTTGGGGAGAGGCGTTTAAAGCTTTCGTCAGCACTTTCCGTTGGTAACCGAGCTTATCAGCCTCGCTGTTACCGGAACGGGGAAGACCTTCCTTGGAGCTTTGCTGAGGAGCCACTCCTCTATTTCCTTTGCCTTCGCCCTTCCTTCTCTCATGGCGGTGCCTATGTTTCTTGGAGCAACAACGTCGCCCGCGAAAAAGATTCCCGCCTCCTTCAGGATTTCCTCGTTGGCGCAGACGACCTCCCTTATCGGGCTAGTCGGTAGCTGGCCGATGGCATAAGCAACAACGTCGGCATCGATGATAAAGCGCTCATCTGTTGTCACAACGCTTCCCTCGACTATTCTTGTCTTCGCGAACTCAACTCCCTGGACTCTTCCATCCCCAAGTATCCTGACGGGAGAGGCGTACTCTATGAACTCAAGCCCCTCGCTGACGAGCTTCCTTATCTCGGTCTTCGCGTAGCTGTGCTCGAGGGAACGGCGATAGACCATCGTGACCTTCTCAGCTCCAAGGAGCCTCGATTCGATGGCAACGTCAACGGCTGTATAGCCGGCACCGATTATCACGACGTGCCTTCCCTTAAGATCGGGAATCCTGTCCCAGGGATAGTAGCCGATTCTGGCCATCTTTATGTGGTGGAGGAGCGTTAAGGCGTCATAAACGCCGGGCAGTTCAACACCGGGAACCCTGAGCTTCCTCGGCTTCCATGCGCCAGTTGCAATGAGGAGCGCGTCGAACTCGCCGAGGAGCCTCTCAAGGGAGACGAAGTGTTCCGCCCACTCGTCGCCGAGCTCTCTGGGTGAATCGTAGACCACCTTCGTCCTGAAGTGGAAGTTTACCCCGAGCTTTTCGAGGTCTTTCACGCCTTCTCTAACCGCTTTTATTGGAATTCTAACCTCTGGAATGGCAAAGGCCACCATTCCTCCGCCCTCGGGCATCTTTTCGTAGACGTGAACTTCGTAGCCCCTGCAGGCGAGGTAACCAGCGGCCGTTAATCCTGCTGGGCCAGCACCGATGATCGCTATCTTGAAGGGCTTTGGTTCGGCCTTCTCCCTGCAGATGTAGAACTTCACCCTATCACCTCCAAAGTTTTTCGAGAAATCTGTCTAAAACCGAAGGTTTTACACCTTAATATTCTTTCGCCCGGGTGATTATCAAAACGACGAATTAGACTACCCGAAACTGTGGAATGGCTGGCTATCCTCCAATCGGCACGCTTATTAACCGTCGCCTCCAAGGTTGGCACATGGGGGTTGGGATAGACCTAGACCAAATAGGTGTCCTCGTTACGGCCTCATCCAGAGGGATAGGCTTCAACGTCGCGAAAGAGCTTTTGAAGAGAAACGCGAGGGTTGTTATAAGCTCCTCCAGCGAGAAAAACCTCTGGAAGGCAAAGGAGGAGCTCTCCCGCTTTGGAGAAGTTCACGCGGTGAAGGCAGACCTTAAAGAGAAAGCGGACTTGGAAAACCTCATCACAGAGGCGTGGAGTCTTTTGGAAGGGGTTGATGCACTCGTATGGAACGCGCCCAACGTTTCCTGCGAGCCGTGCCTCCTCCACGAGGCCCGCTATAAAGACTGGCTTGAGGCTTCCCTGCTCCACACCGTCGCCCCGGGCTACCTCACGACCCTGCTTGTTAAGAAGTGGCTGGGGGAGGGGATGAAAGGGATTTTAATCTACCTCAACTCGGTTTCAATAAAAGAACCCATGCCTCCTCTCATTTTGGCGGACGTTACAAGGGCTGGACTGGTTCAGCTCGCGAAGAGCGTTTCAAGAACCTACGGAAAGTTCGGAATAAGGGCCTATTCGGTCCTCCTCGGAAGCTTTGACACTCCCGGCGCGAGGGAGAACCTGAGAAAGGTAGCTGAGGAGAAGGGAGAGCCCTTCTATGAAGTCTGGGAAAGGGAAGTTCTTGGGAGAACGCCCCTCCACAGGACTGGAAAGTGGGAAGAGCTGGGTTCATTGATAGCGTTCCTCCTCAGCAAGGAGGCTGAATACATGCTAGGCTCGACGGTGGTTATCGATGGAGCGATGACAAAGGGAATAGACGTCTAGGCCGGACTCTATGGTTTAATCCCCGCAAAAAGGGCTAATACACCAGCCCGAACAGGAACAGCGGAATCCTTCCCTTTCCGGTAATGAGGCCATCAACCGCTATGTAATTGGGTCTCTGGTATCTCCCCTTCGATTCACCGCCGACTTCGATTACCCATTCTCCAATCTTAAAGTCCGCCGTTTTTTCACCCCTCTTACCCTTAAGGTAGCAGAGGCCGGAGTTCCTCAGGTGGTTCACAAAGAACTCCTCCCTTAGGGCGCCTTTGTGGGTTTCAAAGCCCTTCCTGGCAAAAAACTCCCTCAGCGGGACGGTGAGGTACAGTTTGGGCTCCTTTCTGCTTCCACCGCAGGGGTTGACTGCAACCAGGAGGCCTGCCTTTGAGAGGTCTTCCACGAGCCTTATCGCCATGTTCTTGGAGACTTCGAGAGCTCTGGCTATCCGCGAGTAGTTGGCCTCGAAGGGAGCTGACCTGGCGACGATATAGAGGAGCTTGAACGCATCCGTCTCGTATTTAACGCTGACCTCCCGCAGGGCGGAGAGGTCTTCGAGAATAACCTTTCTGATCGAGTTGTCGAGTGCATCGTAGAAGCCGCTCTTTGGGTAGAGCACACCGCCCTCACGCATGTACTCCCTCCAGAGGGTGTGAAGTTCCGCGTACATCTGTGTCAGGTCAAACGCTCTGGAAATGACTTCTTCCAGTGAATACCTTGGAACGTTGAAGCCCCTCTTTATGTTGAGCCACTCCCTGAAGGAAGCCGGTGGGAGTTCC
>NZ_JALUFF010000043.1 GCF_027052235.1 Thermococcus sp. | reverse complement strand
AGCTTGAGGTACTTGAGAAGAAGGTCGACATCATCGAGGACCTCATAGAGGCCTACGAGGGCGACAGAGACCTCGATAAGGTGGCGGTACTGATGGACAAGCTCGGCCCTATGGTCGAGAGCATAATGGGCCCCCTAAAGGAGCTCATCGAAGAGCTCTACAGCCCTGAGAAGATGCAGGCTATGGGCAAGAGCGTGGCCGAATTCTACAAGAACCTCGTCGAGGCCGGAATGGACAAGGAAGACGCCCTTGAACTGACCAAGCAGTACATGGAAAGCATCAACGCGGCCAAAACAATCTTAGAAACCTTCCAGAGCTTCCTCACGAAGAAGGGTGGGGGTATAGTGATACACCCGGGCAAGAAGCATCCAGTTGAGGTGAAGGGGGAGAAAGATTGATTCTCCGCTCCCTTCTCAAATTTCTCTTCTTTCACCTTCCGAGGATAGCGTTTCAGACAGCAGGAATACTCCGCGCGATAAACCGGGGTAGAAGGGCCTTTAGGAGGGGCCTTGAGAGCGGAGGCCTTCCGAAAGAGGTCGTCGAGGAGCTTGTGAGAGAGTTTGACCCGCTGGAGGGGGTTAATCTTAGAGAGCTGATGAAAGATCTAAAACTACAAGGGTGATCTGGCAACTTTTCTGGCCTCTTCTTCCACGAGACTTTCAATCTCCTCTAAAAATTTGGAATAACTTATGACATCCAAGCCGTATTTGGAGAACATCTCGTACCTCTTAACCTTCTTGTCACTGGCCACGAGCAGGGATTCTGTTAGAATGGCGGAAGCAGCTGTCATAAGATCCGAAAAGTTTGGGACAATCCCTTCTTTCACAAACGCTCCCCCTAGTTCCGCCATCTTGACCATCAGCTGGTTGGAAACTTCAACAACGTTAAAAACTTCTTTTAGTGTTTTTACTTCCTTCTCAACATCGCCTTTTAACAGAGCCTTGGTCATAAGGTAGGAGTTTGCAGAGGGAAGGGGGATGTAGACCTGAAACTCAGCCAGAATGAACTCTAGTATCTCCTTGTTTTGCTTTCTTGTTATCTTGAGGAAGGAAACGGGATCGAAGGATATCCTCTCAGGAAGCATCCTCAAGTTGGAGTCACCCCGGTTAGTCTTCCGAATTTTCTAGCAACGATATTATCATCTCTGCCTTATCATCGTCTATCGAGACCTTCTCGGCCTTCATGTCGAGTTCAACGGAATGCCATACTTCAATGAGCTTCTTCAGCACCTCTGTATAGGATCGCGCATCAAGTTTGGCCTTAAGCTGTTTTATCGCCTCCCATGTTTCCTCGTCAACGGCTATGGTCTTCATTGCCATCACCCCTGCCCAACTTCAAATTCCTCGGCCAATCCCCTTGTTGTTCCCTCGGATACTATCTTTTTGAAAATTTCCACACTCTTCTTCCTTGGTCTTCTCTCCTTTGTTATTAAGTTTACCTCGTAGAGACCAAAGCGCATTCTGAATCCAAGAGGCCACTCGTAGTTGTCCGTTAAGGCCCAGTGGAGATATCCCTTGACTTCGTGCCCTTCCTCAATGGCCTTTTCAACCATAGCTAAGTGAGAGGCGATATAGTAGGGTCTCAGCACGTCCTTTGAATCAGCCACTCCGTTTTCAGTAATGTAGAGGGGGAGTTCATATCTCTCGGCCTCAACAATGGAATCGTATATCCCCTCTGGGTAGATCTCCCACCCCATATCACTTACGGGGTTTCCTGACTTTGAGGCCATCCCCGGTCTGCAGGCATAGCCATACCCGGGAACACCTTTGAACGAGATTAAAGGAAGCATTGGAAACTTTGGATCCTGCCACTTAACGACCTCCCTTGTGTAATAGTTTATTCCAATCCAGTCGTTGCCCTTCAGGTACGGCAGGTTTACGAACGTTTCTCCATCGAACTCAACGTTGAGCTTTCCCCACGTTATGGCCTCCAAGAAGAGTCTGCTGTGGAAGAAGTTGTCCTTCTCAGCCGCTTCAATGTCTTTCTCGTCCTTCGGGTTTTCTGGATAGGCAACACCGATGTTGTTGTAAATTATGCCAACCTCCGCCGCTTCTTTGGAGTCCCCATCTGCTTTTTTCCTGTCGAACTTCTTTATCATTCTGTACGCCAGTGCATGGGCGTTGATCATATTCAGCATTGCCAGCTTAACCGCTTCCGGGTTCATAACCCCGGGCGGAAATCCGGAATACGGTGCGAGGTAACCTAGCTCAACTACAACCATCGGCTCGTTGAAGGTGCTCCACATGTCAACGATGTCCCCGAGTTTGTACGCCATGTAAGCGGCAAACTTCGCAAACTCCACTACAGCCCTCTTGCTCACCCATCCGTTTCTGCCGTTTGTGAGCGCCTTCTCCCTCGCAGTTATTGGATCATGAAGCCAGTAGGGAAGGGTAAAATGGTTCAGGTTCACGATAACCTTAAACCCCTTCTCCCGAAGGCTTGATATGACCCTCCTGTAATATAACAGCTCCCTGTGATTTGCAAGCTCGTCCAGTTCCTCAAGTGTGTTTTTAGTAACCTTAACGCTTTCCACTAGGTCGTGTGATCTGTCTAGAGTATAATCAACGTCAACGCAGTTTGTGGGCCATGGAAAGATTCTGCTCCACTCTATTCCTATGCGATACGCGTTGAGACCCATTTTTTTTGCTATTTCGTGGTCGATCTCATAAAGTTCGTAACTGTTGATTCCTTCCTCGGGCAGATCACCGCTAACGAGGCCCTTTTCGATATTGTCTTTGTCCCTAACCCAGTGCCACCAGTCGGTGTTTGTGTCTATATGTCTCCGGTACTTATCACCCATCTCAAACTGAAAGCCGGACTGTGAAACGCCCCAATAAAAATCCTCTGGGAACATCGTGTCTGCCTCCCGCGTTCTCCCTAAAATATACCCCAACTCCATTACTTATAAACATTTCCCGAATTTATAAGATAGCTGCTTATTTTATAATACACAGCAAAACTTATAAGTTATAGGGATTAGTTATATCACGAGGACGTCCGTATTGGAGGTGTAGTGAATGAGAAAACTACTTGTGGCCTTGATTGTTGGGATGTTCTTTTTGAGTATTTTTGGCCAATCAGCTACGGCAACCAGCCAAATTCAGCTTCCACGTGAGGAGACCCTCTACGTTGGTGGTGGCCTCTGGAGCCAGCCAAACAACTTCAACCCAACCGTTAGTTGGGCCGCGGTAACCGGAACCATAGGACTCATTTATGAAACTCTCTTCCTCTACGACCCCCTCCAAGACAAACTTGAGCCATGGCTGGCCGAGAGCGGTAAGTGGGTTTCGGACAACACCTATAGGGTTGTTCTCAAAAAGGGACTAACCTGGCAGGATGGAAAGCCCCTCACCGCTGAAGACGTGAAGTTCACCTTTGATTACGCCAAGGAACATCAGGGTTTGAGCTACTCTCCCATCTGGGGATGGCTTAAAGAGGTAAAGGTTGTTGACGACAGAACAGTGGACTTCGTTTTCAGCGAGCCTCACTATGAGGAGTGGAAGTACTGGCTATACAACATCGCTATAATACCCAAGCACATATGGCAGGGCATTGATAAACCCGAGAGCTTCGCAAACACAGAGAACCCGATTGGTTCCGGAATGTACAAACTCTACCGCACGGACCAGATGAGGTTTATTCTCGTTAGAAACGACAACTGGTGGGGAATTAAATACTACGGAAAGCCAGCTCCGAAGTACATTGTCTATGTTATAGTTTACAGCAACAACCTTGCCCTCTCGATGCTCGTTAAGGGCGACCTTGACTGGAGCAACTTCTTCATTCCTGGCGTTCCCGACGTCAAATCACAATACGGGATTGTAACGTGGTTCGACAAACAGCCGTATCACCTTCCAATAAACACTGCCTTCCTCTTTCTGAACAACCAGAAAGCACCGCTCAACGATCCGCAGTTCAGGCGCGCGTTGGCGTATGCCATAAATCCGAAGGAGATAGCTGCTAGGGCCTCCCAGAATCAGGTTAAACCCGCTGATCCAACCGGCCTGCTAATAGACTATCCGGTTTTCAAGAAGATATACTACCCTGAGGCAGTTAAGGAATACGGTTTCACCTACGATCCGGCCAAGGCTAACGAGATACTCGATAAGCTCGGATACAAGGACATAAACGGTGACGGCTACAGGGAAACCCCCGATGGAAAACCGCTCAAATTTACTATAGAGGTCCCCTACGGCTGGACCGACTGGATGGAGATGGCGAGGGTTATAAGCGAGAACCTTCAGATGGTCGGAATTAGGGTTGATCCAAAGTTCCCAGACTACAGCAAGTACTGGGATGATATAACCAAGGGTCAGTTTGACATGGCCATCAACAACTTCGGAAGCCAGGTTTACGCAACCCCCTGGCAGTGGTTCAACTGGGTTTTTGACCCAAACGTCGCCCCGATTGGCAAGGCAACCTACTCAGGAAACTGGGGTAGGTACAAGAACGAGCGCGTGGCTGAGTTGCTCCACCTGATAAACGTAGAGAAAGACGAGAACAAGAAGATACAGTACTACCACGAACTTCAGGAGATATTCCTCAAGGATCTCCCGTACATACCACTCATTTATAACGGTGCTTGGTTCGAAGCCAGCCCGCAGTACTGGACTAACTGGCCCACGGAACATAACCCATACGCGCTCCCAATAACATGGCAGAACTACTGGCAGATGGGTGGAATAAAGGTTCTTTTGAGCATAAAGCCCGTGAAGACTACCCCAACACAGAGTTCAACTTCAACATCAACCCCAAGTCCGTCTCCAGCAGCTTCCAGTTCTAGTTCAGAAGCTACCAAGACTCAGGGAGGGGGTGGAATCTGCGGACCCGCTTTGATACTTGGCCTTGCAATAGTTCCACTACTTTTGAGGAGACGCAGGTAATCGTTTTAGCTTCCTTTTTTTCCTTTCACAATTGAGGAGGATTCAAGATGACAGGAATAAAAAGGTACCTCCTGCGAAAAACAGTCATTTACACGCTGACGTTTTTCTTTGCGGTGACGATAGACTTTATAATCCCTAGGGTAATGCCGGGGGATCCAATTGGAGTTCTTCTCTCAAGGTTTGCTACTTTACCTGAAGCGACCAAATACCTCCATAGCTACTTCGTTCAGGCCTTTGGTCTTGACAAACCACTGTGGGAACAGTACATCTCCTTCTGGAACGCCGTTCTCCATGGTGATCTTGGAATAAGCATCTATTATTATCCCAAGCCCGTGAGTAAAATCTTAATGGATGCAATTCCCTACGATCTTGCGCTTCTGTTTCCGGCACTCGTGGCCAGCTGGTTCGTTGGCAACTGGCTTGGTGCTATAGCGGGTAAAAACCGAAAATTGGACAGCTATTTAATGCCCGTTTTCTACTTCCTGCAGGCATCACCCTACTTCTGGTTTGCAATTCTGCTGTCTTATCTCTTCACGTTCAAGCTCGGATGGTTCCCGATATCGGGGGCCTACAGCTACGGTATAATTCCCTCCCTTAGCTGGAGGTTCATAAAAGATTACCTTTATCACTGGATACTTCCCTTCCTGAGCCTCTTTATGGTCCAACTTGGCGGGTGGGCAATTGGGATGAGGAATATGATCCTTTACGAGGTGGAGGCTGACTACATTCGCTATCTGGAATCCCTTGGGGCAAGCAACAGAACGCTGATGAAACACGCATTCAAAAACGCGATGCTTCCACAGGTTACGGGACTCGCCATTCAGCTCGGTCTTTTGGTAGCGGGAAACGTTACAGTTCAGGTAGTCTTTTCGTATCCGGGCATAGGTTACATACTGATGCAGGGAATAATGAACCAAGATTACTTCCTTATTCAAGGGGCATTTCTCGTTATAATCCTGACGGTTCTGGCGGCCAACTTCGTGATAGACCTGCTCTATGCATTTATAGATCCTAGAGTTAGGGCGAGTTATACAGAGGAGGGAGCTTAAATGTCACTAAAAAGAACTCTCCGAATCGCAGTGAAGAACACCAAGTTCAAGATTGGCATGGGAATAGTTATTATCATGGCTCTCTTGGCCTTGCTGGGCCCGCTAGTAACACCCTTTGACAACATGGGTTATTATCCCCTCAAGTTCGGTAGCCGCGTTTTTCCGAAGCCAACAACCCCCTCACTTCCGCCCATGTCCAAGGATACCGTCTACGGCCCAGGGGGTGTTGTAAACGTTACCCATTACCTCGGAACGGACAGCTTTGGGCGGGACATCTACGCACAGCTAACCTATGGAATGAGATCGTCTCTCTTCATTGGAATTGCAGCTGGAGGCCTTGCCACACTCCTCGGTCTGATAATAGGCTTTGTCGCGGGCTACAAGGGAGGCTGGACTGACGAGATACTGATGATGCTCACGAACATAATGCTCGTCATACCGACGATAGCCCTCTTGATAATCATAGCGGCTTACCTCCCCTACAGAGGAATTGGCATTGAGAGCCTCATAATCGGCCTAACGGCATGGCCATGGACTGCTAGGGCGGTGAGGGCTCAGACACTATCGCTAAAAAACAGGGAGTTTGTGCATTTAGCGAGGCTCTCGGGCCTCAGTGACCTCAAGATAATCTTTGGTCAGATAATGCCAAATATGATATCCTACGTCTTCATGGTCTTCATCCTCCAGTTTGGAGGTTCGATACTTGCAGCTGTTGGACTGGATTTCATCGGATTGGGTCCAACTAGAGGTATGTCACTCGGGATAATGCTTCAGCAGGCGGTACTTTGGAATGCGATAACTCTCGGCTACTGGTGGTGGGCCATTCCACCGGGTCTCGTCATTGCCATCTTGATCACGGGACTTTATTTTATCAACACCGGTCTCGATGAAGTGTTTAACCCCCGCTTACGGAGGGAGGAATAATGGCAATCCTCAAGGTCAGGGATCTCAGAATTTACTACGCCACTCCGGTAGGTCATGTTAAAGCTGTTGATGGCGTAACTTTCGATATCAAAGAGGGAGAGGTCTTTGGAATAGCCGGCGAGAGCGGTTGCGGAAAGTCAACACTTGTTCACTCCCTTATTCTCCGAAAGCCCCCAATGGTTCACATGGGGGGAAAGGCCCTCTTCAAAGGAAAAGATCTGATGAAACTCAGCGAGGAGGAAGCCAGAAAAATCCGCTACACTGAGCTTTCGATAATTCCACAGTACGCAATGAACGCGTTGAATCCAACCAAAAAAATCCGGGACATCGTATGGGATTTAGCTAAAGATCATGGATATACTGAGAGGGACGAGATTGAAAAGCTCCTCCGCGAGAGGCTGGCGATGGTAAAGCTCTCGCCCAAGGTTGCGGACATGTATCCCGTCGAACTCAGCGGTGGAATGAGGCAGAGAGCGACTATGGTGGTTTCCACGTTACTCAATCCCGATTTACTCATAGCGGACGAGGTGACTTCAGCCCTTGACGTCACAACCCAGCGTGTCGTTATAGAACTCCTCCACCACTTCATGGAAGAGGGCATAGTCAAGTCCATCATCTTCGTCACCCACGATTTAGCCTTGCTCGACAAGATTGCCGACAGGTTTATGGTGATGTACGCGGGTAAGGTGGTTGAGATAGGCCCGACGGAGGACGTCATCAAAAGCCCGGCCCATCCGTACACGAGAATGCTCATAGATTCCCTACCGCGCCTTGGCGTCCACTACAAGAGGCAGAAGCTCCGGAGCATTCCGGGTTATCCAATAAGCCTCCTAAACCCGCCGAGGGGCTGTCGCTTCTACACCCGCTGTCCCTACGTCATGGATCGCTGTAGGGAAGAAGAGCCTCCTCTCGTCAAAGTTGGAGAGGACCACTACGCCGCCTGCCATCTCCTTGGGGGTGAGAACCAATGAGCGAACTCCTCAAGGTTGAGCATTTGACCAAAATCTTCACCTCCGGTTTAATCGGTGGCTATGAGATTAGAGCCGTTGATGATGTTAGCTTCGAGATAAGGCCGGGGGAGATAGTTTCCCTCGTTGGTGAGAGTGGAAGCGGTAAAACAACCGTCGGAAAGCTCATCCTCCGTCTCCTTATCCCTACCTCGGGGAGGATTCTCTTTGAGAGTGAAGACATAACGACATTCAGCAAGAAGAGACTCAAGAGTGATTACTACAGAAAGGTTCAGGCCGTCTTTCAGGATCCCTTCGCGAGCTTCAACCCGCTCCATATCGTTGACAGTGCGTTTTACATGGTCTTTGATTCGTACTTTCCCAATTTGAAAAGAGAGGAAAGGGAGGAGCTAATAGACTCCGCCCTGAGGGATGTTGGCCTTAATCCCGCGGAAGTTCGGGGGAAGTATCCTCATCAGTTGAGCGGTGGTCAGCTCCAGAGGATTCTCATTGCTAGAGCTTTGCTTTTGAGGCCAAAACTCCTTATTGCAGATGAGGCCGTTTCAATGCTCGATGCCAGTACAAGGGTTGATATTCTCAACCTTCTAGGTGAGTTCAGGGATAAATACGGAACCTCCGTTATCTTCATTACTCACGATTTAGCTCTGGGTTATTACATCAGTGATTCGACGATAATCATGTACCGTGGGACGATTGTTGAGAGGGGTGATACCGAGAAGGTCTTCCACAATCCCCTCCATCCGTACACCCAGATGCTCCTCGAGAGCGTTCCGGATTTGAACGTTAAGTGGGAGTTCGGGAGGATAACGCCTGAGAGGGAGGAGAGTGTTGTTTACGCGATGGAAGGCTGTCGTTATGCGCCGAGGTGTCCGAAAGCAAAGGAAATCTGCTTCAAGGTTCGTCCCGAGTTGATTGAGGTCGAGAAAAACCACTGGGTTGCATGCCATCTTTACAAATAATACCGGTTGATAAAGATGACAGCCGCTGGCCGTGGCAACTACTCGTTCCGGGGGAGGTTGCCTTCCCCCGGTTTTTCTTTCTGGTTGAGCCTCTTAGTCATCACGCTGGTCTTAACACCTCCCTCAATCCAGAACGTCTCCGCCAGCTCCTATACGGCCGTTAATTACACCGCCAGGAACGGTCTCATCTTTGCCCAGAACACCACCAGCGGAACGGAGAAAGTTCTCTACCTTTACGGTGTCAACTGGTTCGGTTTTGAGCTTAAGGACCACGTGGTTTACGGACTCGATAAAAGGAACTGGAAGGAAATACTCAATGACATCAAAAGACTGGGATTCAATGCCCTAAGGCTTCCCTTCTGCAGTGAATCCATACGGCCTGGGACAAAGCCAGCTCCGGGAATGATAAACTACACCCTAAACCCCGACCTCAGAAACCTGACGTCCCTTGAGATTATGGAGAGGATAGTGGAGTACTCAAATCGCATCGGGCTCTACGTTCTTCTCGACTATCATAGGATAGGATGTAAAGAGATAGAACCTCTCTGGTACACCAAAAACTACACGGAAGAGATGTACATCCAGGATTGGCTCTTTCTTGCCAGAAAGTTTGGTAAGTACCCAAACGTCATCGGTGCTGATCTCAAGAACGAACCCCATGGTGAGGCCGGCTGGGGCACAAACGACGAGAGGGACTTTCGCCTCTTTGCTGAAAGGGCTGGACGGGAGATACTCAAGGTCGCTCCCCATTGGCTTATATTCATTGAGGGAACCCAGTATACCCACGTTCCGAGTATAGACCGTGAGATGGAGGAAAGAAGATGGTGGGCTTTCTGGGGCGAGAACCTCATGGGAGTGAGGAAATACCCGGTGAGATTGCCCAAAGGAAAGGTAGTCTATTCTCCCCATGTTTACGGGCCGAGCGTTTACATGATGGACTACTTCAAAAGCTCCGATTTTCCGAAGAATATGCCCGCCATATGGGAGGCGCACTTCGGATATCTCACAGACTTAAACTACACCCTTGCAATCGGCGAATGGGGCGGGAAATACGAGGGTCTGGACAGGGTGTGGCAGGACGCGTTCGTCAGTTGGCTTATAAAAAAGAGGATCTACAGCTTTTTTTACTGGTGCTTGAACCCCGAGAGTGGCGATACAGGAGGAATATTCCTTGACGACTGGAAGACCGTGAACTGGGAGAAAATGAGGGTCATCTATCGCCTCATAAAGGCATCCAACCCGAGATTTGAGGAACCACTCTACATAATCCTGAAAAGCAACACAACGACTTCGGTTCTAGGATACGGTGAGAAGGTAAGGATTTACTGGTACACCAGCGGAAAGGTCGTTGATTCAAATTTTGCCCGTGAAAGTGAGGGAGAGATTAATGTGACGCTGACTAAAAGCACGACGTTTTACATAGTTGCCAAGAAAGGAAACGTGACCATGAGGAAGGAGCTGAGACTGTACGTCATTGGGGGCAACGCATCAGTTACATCGTCCATTATACCATCCGTACCAGAGATCTCTTCAGAAGGGAAAAACCGCTTCTATCGATCCCCGGTTGTGCATCTTGCTGTTATCTTTATTATCCTGTCCTTTCTCATGTATCTTGTGGCATTAAGAATGAGCAGGTGAACCCAAGCTAGGCGTAAGATATGATCGGGTGGAAACTCACGAGGGAGACTGCCCCGAAGGGAGCGACGATTCCGATAACCTTTTCTGTAGCTGAATGTCCGACGGTAATGAAATATCGCCAGTGGAAGGTATATCGCCTATTCAGTGGCGAGCCCTTAGAAAGGACTGCTGGGCTCTTCTCAAGCAATTCTAACTCTCTCAGCATGTTCAATCTCCTTCAGCCTCTTCTCCAGCTCTTCAAGCTTTCTGACGTAGGCCTTCCACTCAATATAGTCGCCCCAGGCCTCAAAGGATTCCTTCGAGTCCGTAAGTTTCCTTTCAAACTCCTCTAATGTCATCCCGTATTTCTTTTCGAAGGCTTTCACCCTCTCACGTATGGGTGCCAGCTCGGAGATTATCCTCAGCCTCTCGTAAGCCAGCACGTCCCTCTTTGAAATCACGACCTCGCTCATTTATATCACGTCCCTAACTCGCGGTTCCCGAATAAATACCCTTCCTCGCAAGCCACTGGAACATCACTCCCGCCAAAAGGAACAGCCCGAAACTTACCGCGTAGGGTAGCGTTGCGTGTATACTTGCAAGGAAACCGGCTACGATAGGCGCGACGATGCCGATTACCTTTCTGTAGCTCGATATCGCCGCGTGGAACTCGCTGGCTTTTTCCTTTGGAATCAGCCTGAACATCCACGCGCGGTAGAAGGGGAACCAGAAGGTATTACCAAAGTCACCGAGCGCGTGGACGACCAGAACGGCCCAGAGCGGTGGGGCCAAGGCCATCAAAAAGGCGTAGAGAGCGTTGAGGAACATACCGAGGGCCATTGCTTGAAAACCCCTCTCCTTTGGAACGCGCTCGCTGGCGTAGGTTCCCAGAATCGAGGCCAGACTGCTGGCAACAGCCACAAGGGTTACCTCAAAGACGGTTTTCTTCAGGGTGAAGGCGATGTAGTTGATTAGGACTATCTCGGGAGCGAGAGCCCAGGCTAGAGTTAGCAAAGCCTCAACAGCCAGGAAGAGCCTGAAATCACCCGCCTTGAAGGTGAAGCCCTCCGGTGTTAGCCTCTCCTCCCTGCCCACTGCCGGGAGGAAGAGCTGGATGTAGGCGACTGTAAAAGCGGAGAAGAGGCCGAAGAGCATGAAGGCCCAGCGGTAGCTTTCGGGGCCCGGGTAGACGTAACCCAGAACGTAGCCCATCACTGGAAACGTAAGTGCCTGGGACATTTCAGGCAATCTGAGATGCCAGGCGAATATCTCCTCGTATTTGTCCTCGGGATAGATTATCTGCTCGTAGGCCCGGTAGAGAGGGTAGAGCATCATTGAAAGCTTTTCTATCGTCCTCCCGGTGAAGAGCAGAACCGGAGCGATAGCACCTTTGGCGAGGCCGTACAAAACGTAGGCGACTCCATCGAGAACGTCAATCGCGATGAGGCCCCTCTTTATGTCCCAGCGGTTGAAGGCCCTGCCGAAGAGGTAAGTTAGGGGAATCGAGGCGAGGTTTACAGCGGTAAAGAACGCCCCGACTTCCAGAATCGAGTAGCCAGTCTCCATGAGGTAGAGCGGGAAGAGTATCCAGACTATCAGGCCCGGAGAAATGAGCGTGTGGTAGAGGATGTAGGCTTTAGCGCCCCTCGGAATCTCGCTCCAGCGCATGTCCTCACCATCAGCTT
>NZ_JALUFF010000042.1 GCF_027052235.1 Thermococcus sp. | reverse complement strand
GCATATATATCTTCCATTCGTTTCTAATTTCCTCCTGAATCTTCGGGATCTCCTCGTCCTTCAGCATCTCCGATATCGGGTACAGGTAGGTTCCGTAGTAGTCTTTCTTTTTTGCCCGTCTTTCAATCCGCATCGCTGCAATATCGCCCATGGGGTTACCGCCCCCCAGCCCCTGCGATATGAGCCTGAGGTAGTACCTTGCAATCCCGTGTTCCACTGCAGCCCTTGAGGAGATCGCTTTATCTGTAATGGGCGCCTCCAGGACAGCGCTGCCTATTGGTCGACTTTTTTTATCTCTTCGCGCATCGGGGGTGTCAACAGGCCGTGGCCATCAGGGTTCTGGCGCAGTGCACCCCTCGCGCGAAGTGCCCATCCTCTTGATTCTGGGCTTACTCCATCTGGGAACGGCACCATCTTTCTCCACCTCTACTACATCTAACTACGCTCCAGTGGTATAAAAATGAAAGGGTGAGAAGTATTTAACCATTTCCCGGGACGATCTCCACAACGTCTTCAACGACCTTAAAGTCCTCATCAAGCGTGGCGAGCCTTTCGCAGCCGTACTCGATTGCAGTGGCCAAAATCCTCGCGTCGTGGGGCAGGAGACCGTATCGCCTGAGGAACGTTTGATGTCTTCGCTCAGTTGTGGGAGTCTCGAACAACCACGATGCCATAGGCGCTCAGAAAAGCCAGAACCCCGGCGAGGTATTCGACCGCCTTAGTTCTGAACTCTTCGTCCTTCTGGAGGAGCTTCCGAACCTTTCCAACGGAGCCCCCTTCCCTCTTCATGAGGACGAACCACACCTCATCGACGACTATGTCGGAGGTTATCTTGGCTTCCTTCTCCTCGAAGACCCTCTCGGCAAGGGGCGTCAGCTCCGTTTTAACGAGGGCGTTGTAGAGCACGCTTGAGTCGATGAAAATCACTCCTCGTACACCTCCAGCCTCAGCCTGAAGAACTCCTCGGCCTTCCCCTCGCCGAACATCCCTATCCTGGCTTTTTTCTTCATCTCCCGGACGAGCTTCAGGAACTCTTCCTCGGCTATGAACTCCTTCAGGGCGGCATTCCTCAGGTGCAAATTTCCGGCAACGTCTTCCATTTTCCCACCATCCTAACGTACGCAATCCACCTAAAATAGCTTTCCCCGGTTGGGTTCGGATGCAGGAGGTCTTCCTCGGTACTGTTATCATGACAACACTCCGCTGCCCTTATAAATCCCCTTCCCAACCGATTCCGGTGGTGAGAGTGGATCTCTTTGAGGAAGTTGAGGTCGAGGCCTACGTTTACCCGACGGAGGACATCGAGAAAGTAAAGAAAGCCATGCTGAACCTGATTCCGGATTTGGAGTTCGAGGCCTTTGATAAAGGGGACTATATACTCCTCACAGGAAAGACCAAGAGCAGGAAAGCGTTAAGCAGGCTCTACGAGCTCTTCCGCGGGCAGGCGATACTTGACACGGCAAGGAGCTTCCTTGAGGAGGGTTACTTCGGCGAGGAGATAATAATCCGCGTTAACAAGCAAGCCGCTTACGCTGGAGTAGTGAACTTCAACGAGGAATCCGCTCTTGGCCCAATAACGATAATCATAAGGACAAAAGACCCAAAAAGATTGATGAAGTGGCTCGCACCGAGAACCAAGGACGGTGTGCCGATAGAGTGAAAAAGGGGGTCACATTCTCCTTTTGCCCCAGCCTATCTTTGCCGTCAGGAGCTTTTCGCTTGAGAAGACCCTCGCGGTCACGTAAAGTGTCGCCCCTGCTATGATGCCCAGATAGAGCGCGCTCCAGATGAGCTGTCCGTAGTCGGCTCCGAGGGCATACCTGTAAGCAACTATAGGGTGCGTGAAGGGATCCGCTAAGAGGCCGTATTTTGCCAGCGCAGGGAGCTCGTCTAGGTCGGTGAACATCAGGATGAAAGCTGGAAAGGCCAGCGGGAGTATCACGGAGCTGACAACGGTGTTGGCGCTCTGGACGTCCTCGGCGAATACAGCCAGAACCATGGCGAGGCTGAGCGAGAAGACTATCGTCAGGAATATCACGAGGGCGAAGAGGGACATTCCGATTGGAGTCATCTCAAGGCCCAGGGTTTCCGGCGAGACTCCCGTCTGGAGGCCCATCGAGCCCATGTAGCTCTTCAGCCCGACCATGTAAGCTAGAGACGCTATGAGGCCCATAACTGCAGTGCCACTTATTTTTGACGCCACTATCGTCGTCCTCCTGACCGGGAGGGTGAGGAGGGTTTCAAGGGTCTTGTTCTCCTTCTCGCTGGCTATCGCTCCAGCTGCCATCTGGGCGGTTATGGTGACCATCAGGAAGACTATGAGGGGCAGGCCGTAGGCCTGGGAAGCGAGGACGCTGGAAACAACCGCGGGAGGAACGTTGATTATCCTTCCCTTCACAACCGACATGCTGACGGCCCTTACTGGGTGCAGAACGGCATCGGGGTTCTTTGCCCCGAGTTTCATCACCTTTATCCTCGCTATCTCCTCTGAGAGGACGCTTATTACCGCGTTTATCCTCGCCTCGCTCACGCTCTCCTTTATCCCCGACGTTATCTTCCAGAATATCCCGAAGACCTCAACCGTTGCAGGATTTCCACTTTCTATGCTCTCGGTGAAGTTGGCCGGAATAACCACGAGGACGTTCTGCTTTCTCAGGGAGGCCTCCCTGATGGCCCCTTCGATGCTCGTTGCGTTCAGAACGGTTACGCTGACGTTCGGGGCCGACTGGAGGGCCTTTACGAGGACTTCGCCGTATTTTCCCGCGTCGAGGTTGACTATGGCGACGTGGGTTGTCCCCTGGGCCTTTTCTATGCCCACCTGCATCGTCTTTCCCAGGGCAGGGTATATCACGAGGGGGACTATTATAAGGCCGAATATCAACTTCTTGTCCCTGAGGAGGTTCTTAAGTTCTTTCATAGCCAGAACCCAGAAGTCGGACATCCTCACACCTCCGCTCCAATGGCCCTCATAAAGACCTCTTCAAGGTTCTCCGCGCTGTATTTCTTCTTCAGCTCCTTCGGAGTTCCGATTTCTATTATCCTCCCCTGGTTTATGAGCGCAACCCTGTCGCAGAGGAACTCGACCTCAAGCATGTTGTGGCTCGAAATCAGGAAGGTTACCCCCTCATCCCTCGCGAAGCGCTTTATCGTCTTCCTTATGGTGTAGGCGTTTATTATGTCCAGCCCGCTCGCGGGTTCGTCCAGTATGGCAAGCTTCGGCCTGACCATGAGGGCCCTCGCGAGGAGGAGCTTCCTCGTCATACCCTTTGAGTAGGTCGAGACCTTGTCCTTCAACCTGTCCCCGAGGCCCGAAAGGCTTATCCCAAGCTCAAGCATCTCTCTGGCCCTTTTCTCGTCCTTGGCGTAGAGCCTCGCCATGAACTCAAGGTATTCCCTCCCGGTGAGGTTTTTATACGCCCCGGCCTCCTCGGGCAGGTAGCTTATCATCCTTCTAACCTCGCTGGCTTCATCAACAACATCGTGACCGAAGACCTCGGCCTTCCCCCCGGTCGGCCTTAGCAGGGTGGCGAGTATCTTGAGGGTCGTGCTCTTGCCAGCTCCGTTCGGGCCGATTAGGCCGAAGATTTCTCCCTCCTTTACATCAAAGCTTATCCCCTTAAGGGCTCTAACCTTTCTGTAGTCCTTCTCAAGGTTCTCAACTTCAACGGCCGCCATTGGTCTCCCCCCATTTTTGAGGACAGTCGTAGATAAACACCTCCTCTATTCTCACCCCAAAAAAACAGGCTATCTTAAATGCAAGCCTCAGGGAGGGGTCGTAGCGACCCTTTTCTATCGATATTATCGTCTGCCTCGTCACTCCGAGGGCCCTGGCAAGCTCCTCCTGCGTGAGGCCTTTCATTTCCCTCAGCTCGCGAAGGCGGTTCTTCATGGAGACACCTCACATCTTCCTTGAGTAGTAGGCCCTGAAAGCTAGATTCCCAAAGAATACTGTAAAAAACACCAGCCCAACTGCGTTGGCACACGCTTCGTTCCATTCAATTGTCCAAAAGTACAGAAGCAGAACTACTGTAACAAACAGAACCAGCTCCAGCGTCCTCATAGCGGCGAGCTTGGAAATCTCAAGACCTCTTTCGTCCAAAGGAACGCCAGTGTTTTCCATCGCTATCTTGGCTAGGAAGTATCCCAAAAGTCCCCCGCCGACGAGTACTCCCAGTAAGGCCAGTGTGAGCTCGCTCATTCACATCACCCGCCGGTAGTAGCTCAGGAAACCCAGATGGAGGACGAAGAGCGCTATCAAGACTGCCGATACTATCTCAGAGGCGAGTTTTACCTCTGGATTCTTCCTCTGGAGAGAGGAGAGATACACGGAAAGGATCGCCAGTCCGAGCATTGTCACCTGAAGGGTTCTCCTTGAGGCTATCTCCTCAATTCTCAGCGTTCTCTCGTCTTGAAGGATATGCCTTCTGCCGGCGTGTCTGTAGTAGAGGTGAATGAGAACCCCACCCGAGACAAAGGTAGCTATAGCCAGGGCTGTGTTTCCCTCGCTTACGGCCCAGCCGAGGACGTAGCCCATAGTCAGGACTATGAGAACGGCCGGGATAAGAACGCGTTTCCTCTCCTGGCCTTTCGACGAGCGAAGGAGGATTTCGGTGGCCAAAACGAGGAGTGCCGCCCATGTCAGGAAGTTCAGTATTAGTTCGTTCATTCCCCCCCACCATGTAAAGTTTCCTTTACGTAAAGCTTCCTTTACATCCTTATAAGCTTTGCCCCTTAAAGTTTTTAAAGCGGGAGGGCAAAGAGGGGAACGCGCGGGGGTTGCCGAGCCTGGTCAAAGGCGCGGGATTTAGGGTCCCGTCCCGCAGGGGTTCGCGGGTTCAAATCCCGCCCCCCGCACCATTGCAAACTTCGCCTGCGCAAACGCCCGGAAAGTTCTGGTTTTTTAGCCTGTAAGTTCGATGGGGGGTTCACTGAAAAACGCTGGGCTGAATACTGAATTTTGTCCTCATCAGCTGGGTTTAAATGGATTCACTAAAAACGGCCTCAAAAAGAGAATCCCCCTGCTCTGGCATCTTTCGCCTGAGTGAATTCTGGGAGAATGGCGCCCCGGCGGGGATTTGAACCCCGGACCTCGAGGTCCGCAGCCTCGCGCCCTATCCAGACTAGGCCACCGGGGCGTGCCCGCTAACCCTTCTCCAGACGATTTATAAATTTAACCTTCCCCTGAACCGAAAGATTTATAAGAGCGCCCCGGTTGAGTTAGTAACGGGCTCGTGCGGTGGTAGTCTAGCCTGGCCAGGACAGCGGCCTGCCACGCCGCTGGCCCGGGTTCAAATCCCGGCCACCGCACCACACTTTTCTGACTGACCTCTGGATTATCCAACACTTGCCTTTTCCACGGTTTCTCCCCTAAACTAGCTTAGGCTCCCCAACCTCGGCCTTCCTAACGACCCTGAGCCTTCCGGGCTCTCCAACTTTTCCCTCAACTTCGAAGGTCTTCCCAAAAAACCTCTCGACCACCCAGACGTTGGTGATGAGATGGTTTGTTATCTCCGCCACCGTCACCTCCCCTCCGGCAAAAGCTAGAAAGGGCACGATCTGGTCGCCGAGGAATTTATCGGCGGCAGCCCCCGTTCTCAGGGCATAGATGAGCTCTTCCGCCGCTTCCCTGCCAACGACCTCTGCTGGTTTTCCACGCTTACCGAGGGCGTCACCACCGAGCCTTAGCAAATCGGTCTCGGCCCACACGACGATTCCGCTTCCGGGGCCCAGAGAGCGGGAAACTTCTCTCTCGATTTCAACGGGAGCGTTGTAGAACTCCCTCAGCCTTTCCTCGGCACTTTTCGCCTGCCTTTCTGCAACGTGAGCCGGCAGGTTGGTAGCGTGGCTTATCCCGGAGAAGCGCTCTATTCTGCTCCATTCGAGCGCCACTAGGGGCTTCCTGTCCTCCCAGGGCTCGACTTTTCCAACGACAAGGCCTCCTCCCTTCGGGTAGTGGCCCCTTCTCTTCACCTCGATTTCGGCTTTGAGGCCCATCCGCTCAAGGGCGAAGAGGGTAACCCCCTTCAGGTAGTCCACCGGAGGGCTCCATGGGACGTCCGTTCCGCCCGTTATCTCGAAGCTCCCGCCGGTGAATGCCATAGCCGGAAGCAACGCCTGAAGAACGAGGGTTACACTCCCGGCGGTCTTTATGGGGACTCTTACGTGCCCTGCCTCAACCTTTCCGGGGATGAACTCAAGCTCGGTTGAGCCGACGCTGGCACCCTTCACCCTCGCGTTGCTCAGCTCCTTAAGAGCGAGGATCCCGTGGAGGTGCTGGGGTCTCAAACCCGGGTTGGGCCTGTTGGCGCGTATCCTTTTGATCCTAACGGCCTTTCCGGTTATCACCGAGAGGGCAACAGCAGTTCTGAGTATCTGTCCACCACCCTCGCCGTACGAGCCGTCTATCTCTACCCACTCCACCTTTCCCACCGGGGGGACTTGGAGAACTGGCCTAAAAACCTGACGAAACCCTTTTAGTGGTGACCCCTAAGCTCGGAACGGTGGAAGCATGGACGAGCTTGAGTTCTGCCTCAAGAGCCTGAGCTATCCGCTTGGGATGCTCCTTGAGGGAATGGAGCGCGACGAAGGGCCAATGGTCATCATCGAGGGGAGGTATGTAACGCTACCCCGTGTTCCCTTTGCAGTCAGGTGCTACCTCCTCGCGAGAGCCCTCTATGAGTCCCTTGACGTCGTTGACAGAAAGAGACTCGGGGACGACTGGGCCTACATCGAGGACTTCGCAAGAAGGATAAGCTCATCGCCCTTAGGGAAGAAGGTGAGGGATTATCTGGATAGGGCGGATGAGATGATTGAAGTTAGAACGGGCCTCACGGTGGACTGGCTGGAGTTCGAGAGGAGGGCAGAGAGAGTGAGACCAATCCTTGAGGAAATCCTCAAAGGGGGCAAAGTTGAAGTTGGGGAACTCAGCGTCGACGAGTGCCTGCTCCTCAGCTATCTCGCCGGGGAGAGGAAAAAGCGAGAGCTCGTAAACGCCTTCCTCGGGAAGCACAACGCCTCTTTCAAGGAAGCCGTTAAGGCCTACTTTAGGGCCCTGAGGAGTTGAGCTCAAGGGCCACCACTATGGCCTTCTCCAGGGGGATTCCCCTGGCTTTGAAGGCCTCAACGAGCCTTACCAGAGCCTCGACATTTCTCAGGTTCAGCCTTTCTCTGGGATAGCGGTGGAGCATCTTTGCCGGAACGGTAACTCCGAGCCTCTTCGAGAGCTCCCCCGCGAACTCCTCTGGAGACAGCGGGGGAAGCCTCACGACGGCCGGTATCTCAAAGGCCAGGTAGCGTGAGGCCTCAAAGGTGTCAACTACAACGGGCCTTCCGGTTGAGAGGGCCTTAACCAGCTCGCCGGGGGAGGGCTCCCGGAGGAGTATGAAGTCCTCGGGGACTATCTCTGAGAGCTCAACCCCCCGCTTGTTCTCGACGAGGACGCTTAGCCCCATGTCCAGCAGGCCGAGAAGGACTTTCATCGGGTCCCTTCTCCGAGGAAAGACGCTCCTGAGCCTCCCCGTGGCAAGGGTTATCTGGTAAACCCTCCGTCTGTCTCCGGGTAGGAGAACGCCGTTTGATATCAGCCTGAGTCCAAGGCGCGCTAGGGCAGATGAAAGCTCCTCCTCACTCCTCGTCGTTATGGCCTTTCTGCCACCGAGCTCCTCCCATCCCCTGCTGACAACCTCATAATCCGCCGGGAAAAGGCCTCTGGCATTGAAAAACTCCTCAAGTGTCTCCTTTGCCAGCTCCTCGTTGAGGGCATAGACCCTAACCAGCTCGACGTTGTCATTTCTGTCAACGCCTATGAACACGACCGCATCGCGCCTCTCCTTCGGGACGAGTATGTCCTCCATCCACGGCACCCTCAGAGGCTCATGGCCCCTAGTAGCTCGCCGGTCTCTATGTTGATTATCTTAACATCCCTCCTCCTCGTGTCGAGGAGGGCAACGCTCTTCACGCCGGTGAGATAACCGCAGACCTCCCCGGGGTTTACGAGGATTGTCCTTCCAACTTCCCTTATCTCGTAGCGGTGGGTGTGGCCGACGACAACGACGTCGTAGAGCTTGCTGTAGGCCAGAGCCTTGACGAGAACATCGTTGGTCCCGTGGGTTACGGCTATCTTCATGCCGTCTGCTTCAAGCTCTATCAGCTCGTCGTATATCCCAAGGGCCTCGTAGAGGCCTTTCCTCTCGCCGTCGTTGTTGCCGAAGACGCCCTTCAGGGGTGCCTTGAGCCTCTTGAGTTCCCGGGCCACGAAGGGGGCAACGTAGTCGCCGGCGTGTATAACGAGGTCAACACCCCTCTCGTTGAAGAAATCAACGGCCTGTCTGATGGCGGGGAGATTATCGTGAGTGTCGCTCATTATCCCTATCAGCATGGTCTCCACCGGATGAAGTTCGAGGGAGGGTTTATAGGGTTATCGAGGAACCCGATGTGCAGGTGTGTGCACTAGAGTCCGGCGGGAAGGTTTATTAGCCCCATCCCCAGAGCGTAGAGTAAGGTGGTGGCATGTTCACAGGGAGGGCCCTGATAGCGGTCAAGGTCATCAAGCCCACCGGCGACTGGAACGCCGGGGACATAGTTTTAATCGAGGACTGGAAGGCGAGGGAACTCTGGGAGGCGGGAGTGGTAGAGGTTGTGGACGAGGCCGACAAGGTTATAGGCGAGATAGACAAGGCCATAAGCGCGGAGAGGGAGAGCGAGCCCCTTACGGCCCTTCCCGCCGGCCTGTACGAGAGGGCCGAGTTCTACTCCTATTACCTTGAGAACTACGTCAGGCTGAACGCGGGTGAGAGCGTGGAAACCATAAACGTCAAGCTCACGAAGCTTGCAAACCTGAGGAAGAAGCTCCGCGACCTGAAGATGATAAGGTTCAACAAAATCCTGAAGGCGGTCATGCTGAGACCCAACAGCCTTGAACTGCTTTCAAGGTTATCGCCGGAGGAGAGGAGGATATACCTTCAGATGAGCAGGCTCAGAAACGAGTGGCTCGGTGATGGGTGATGGAAAGGGAGGAGATGATTTCGCGCTTCGCGAAGTTTCTGAGGGAGTACGTTGACGACGATGGAAACGAGGTTTACATAAACAGGCTGAAAGACCTCCTCACCCTGACTCCCAGGCGCTCCCTCGCGATAGACTGGGCGCACCTTAACTCCTTCGACCCTGAGTTAGCTGAAGAACTTCTTGAAAACCCCGAGGAGAGCATTGCGAGCGCCGAGGATGCAATCCAGATAGTCCTCCGCGAGCCTCCTCTTCTGGTTGAGAGGGAGTTCAAGGTCCACGCGAGGTTCTACAACCTGCCCCATACCCTTCTCGTCAAGGAACTCGGGAGCGAGCACATAAACAGGCTCATCCAGGTTGAAGGCATAATCACGCGCGTGAGCGAGGTAAAGCCCTTCGTTGAAAAAGCGGTCTTCGTCTGCAAGGACTGCGGTAACGAGATGATACGCCTCCAGAAGCCCTACGAGAACCTTGTTAAGCCGGCGAAGTGCGACGCCTGTGGCTCAAGAAACATCGAGCTCGACGTTGAGAAGAGTCGCTTCATAAACTTCCAGAGCTTCCGCCTTCAGGACAGGCCCGAGAGCCTCAAAGGGGGCCAGATGCCACGCTTCGTCGATGCCATCCTTCTTGATGACCTCGTTGACACGGCCTTACCCGGTGACCGCGTCCTCGTGACCGGAATCCTTCGCGTCATCCTTGAGGGGAAGGAGAAGAGGCCGATCTTCAAGAAGGTCTTGGAAGTCAACCACATCGAACAGCTCAGCAAGGAGATAGAGGAGCTTGAGATTTCGCCGGAGGATGAGCAGAAGATACGCGAGCTGGCCAAGAGGAAGGACATCGTTGACGCGATAGTGGACTCGATAGCTCCAGCCATCTGGGGCCACAAGACGGTGAAGAAGGGCATAGCCCTGGCTTTGTTCGGTGGAGTCCAGCGGACGCTCCCCGATGGGACAAAACTGAGGGGAGAGAGCCACGTTCTGCTTGTGGGAGATCCGGGAGTTGCTAAGTGCGTTGACTACGACACAGAGGTTGTTTTGGCCGATGGAAGTCTGAAGAAGATTGGGGAGATTGTTGAAGAAGTCATTAAGAGAGCGGAAAAAGAAGGAACGCTCGGGAAAGTTGACGATGGTGTCTACGCCCCCATCGACCTTGAACTCTATGCCCTCGACGCGAAGACCCTGAAGGTGAGGAAAGTTAAAGCGAACATAGCCTGGAAGAGAACCGCTCCAGAGAGAATGTTAAGGATAAAGACCGCCAGTGGCAGGGAGATTAAGGTAACGCCAACTCATCCGTTCTTCGTCTTTGAGGACAGACAGTTTAAGACGAGGAAGGCGGAGGAGCTTAAAGAGGGAGACTTCATAGCGACACCAAGAAAAGAAAGCGAGCCAAAGAGTATACCTGAGACGGAAGATGAGAGCCTCAGAAAGCTCCTCGCCGACTCAGACATCTTCTGGGATAGGGTTGAAGAGATCGAAGAATACAGGCCAGAACACCCATGGGTCTACGACCTTCAGGTTCCGGAGCACCACAACTTCATCGCCAACGACATCTTCGTCCACAACAGTCAGATTCTCCGCTACGTGGCCAATCTGGCGCCGAGAGCGATTTACACGAGTGGGAAGAGTTCCTCAGCCGCTGGACTGTGCGTTGCCCCCGATTCAATTATTGAGACAAACATGGGTAGAATTGAAATAGGAAAACTCGTTGAAAAGGTTATTCCAGGAGAAGTTAATAATTACAAGAGCGTTGATGCAGAAGCTCTTGGCCTCACTGTAAAGACTAAGGACGGAGAGAGAAAAGTCCTTCGCCTTTGGAAGCTAAAGGCTCCAAAAGAGCTAGTTCGCATTAGGTCGGAGGACGGGAAAGAACTAATAGTGACCCCTGAAACAAAACTCTTGACGCCAAACGGGTGGATGCAGGCACGGGAGATAAATGGGAAGGTTCTAACTCCAGAGAGGCCCGTTAGAGTAATGAGAGAACTTATTCCTTCTCCCTACGACTACGTCTACGACCTCACGGTGGAAGGCTCCCACAGCTTTGTAGCCAACGGCTTCGTTGTCCACAACACTGCCGCCGCCGTGAGGGATGAGTTCACAGGCTCTTGGGTTCTGGAAGCGGGTGTTCTCGTCTTAGCGGACGGCGGGTTTGCCTGCCTGCATCCTGACTCAAGGGTTCTCGTTGATGGAAGATACCAGAGAATTGAAGACCTCTTCGAGCTGAGCAAGTCTTACAAGGCCCTCTCCGACGGCCAAGTCGTGGACATCCAAGAGAAGGAGATGAGCGTTGTCGCCCTCGACCTTGAAAGCATGAAAACAAAAACTTCAAAGGCCACGATAATCCGCAGGAAGCCCTGGAAAGGAGAGCTCCTCAGGATAAAGTTCCGCTCGGGCAGCGAGGTAACCCTAACTCCTGATCACCTCCTAATTGACGGCCAGACCCTTGAGTGGAAGGAGGCTGAGAAGTTCAGGGTTGGAGACAAGGTAGTTGCCCCGCTCAAGCTTCCTCCAGTAAGGGAGAGAATGTACGTACTTGACATTCTACCCTCAAACTGGAAGGTCAAGCTGAGTCAAGAGGAAAAAGAAGAACTGAAGGCAGAGGTCCTCAAGAGGTTCAAAACCCTTGCTGAGTTCAACAGGAAGTACAACGTTTCGAAGGATTTCCTTTCAGGGAGGGGTTCCCTCAGCGTTGGAAAGTTCAGAAAGATACTTCGGGAGCTTGAAATCTACGAAAAATGGCGCGAGAGGCCGTTAACTTATGGTCCAAACTACCGCAGGGAGCGTCTTAAGGTCTCCTACATAACTCCAGAGATTGCTTACTTCTTGGGCTTCCTCTATGGGGACGGATGGATAAAAAGGAACGGTTCGAAGGTTCACGTTCGCATTGTGCAGTCAAAGGTTCACAAAGACCAGATACGAGCGATCAGGAATGCCTTTGTGAGCTTCTACGACGGAGAGCTAAGAGAATACGAGCGGACGACGAGGAGCGAACTTGCAGGCAATAAAATTAAGAGCGAGACGATCACCTTCCACGTCAGCTCTCCACTGCTCGCCTACCTCTATGAGTACGTCACCAGAGACAACCTCAAGAATGCTTTCTCCCTGGACGACGAAGCATTGAAAGCATTTGTTGCGGGGGCACTTGACTCCGATGGATGTATCTCAACTAAAAAGAGCGAGAAGGGGAGTGTTGTTCACATAGAATTCATGCTCTCCAACGACTTTGAAAAGGATAATGCCTTTGCACTCCTGCTCAGGAGGTTCGATGTGTACGCGCGCGTAATTGAGGGAGATAGCGTGAACAGAATTCGGATAACTGGAAGAGAGGACGTGGCGAACTTACTAAACGCGGTCAAAGGTTACAGCGTTAAAGTCAAAGGCATACCATCCAAAAAGCACCTTGTTTCTTCGAGAAGCGATAAGGTACCTG
>NZ_JALUFF010000041.1 GCF_027052235.1 Thermococcus sp. | reverse complement strand
GCCCTCAGGTCGTCCATGCTACCACCGGGTACAGATTTTTGTAGTACAATTTTCTGTACTTAACTGGCGCTAAAGGTATATAAAAGTTTATCGGTTTAGATGCCAAAAACGTTTTAACGATCAGACCAAAATCTCAACCATGAACATCTACGAGATGCTCGCGCTCATAGCGGTTGGCTACGCCCTAAAGTACGCGGTCAGGGACGAGAGGCCCTTCCTCTGGCTGAACGTCTTCTCAACGCAAATCCTGCTCACGCTCTTCGTCTTCGGCAACGTCGCGAGCAAGGATTTGGGTTATTTAATCAGCGTAAAGCCCGTCTTCATCTACGTGATCCTCATAATAGCCCTTAGCCTCGGCCTCTCCTACCTCTACGCCCGCTTTTTCGTGAGTGACGAGCGCTGGGCAGGGGCTTTAATGGTGCTCTCGGTTTACCCCAACACCGCCGCGATGGGCTTCCCCATAGCGAGCCTCTTCCTCGATGATATAACCCCAGCCATACTCTACTCCACAACCAACAGCCTCATCGTACTCCCTCTGGCGAGCTTCATAGCGGCCCATTACTCCAGCGGGAAGGCCTCTGTAAAGGAGAGCCTCGTCAAGGCCCTCAAGTTCCCGCCAACGACCGCAAACTTACTGGCCTTAGCTCTGGTAGTTGCGGGCGTCAGGCTCCCTGCTTGGTTCCTTGAGCCGGTCAAGGCCGTCGGCTGGTGGAGCATTCCCCTCCTTCTCGTCTACTTCGGCTCGATAATAGACCTCCGCGAGTTCAGACTCAGGCACCTTCTTGAGGTCGGCCTATTCAGGAGCGTCCTTCCCTTCCTCTTCGTTCTCTTCACCCTCAGGGGCGCCGGAGATATTTACTACGCCGTCCTCGTCGAGTCCGCGATGCCTCCGGCGATAATGGCCAACGTCATCCTAGCCCACTACAGGCTCAAAGCGGAGGAGGGAATAGCCGTAACTGTTATCCTGAGCCTTCTCGTTCTTCTCTTCTTCACGGGCCTGAAATTCTTCGCCGGTTGAAAATTTAAAAATTTTTGAGAGGCCTAAGGAAAGCCTAATAAGGTTTCACGCCCTATTTTGTGCTCAATACTCCCGCGAGGTGTTGGTATGGGCCTCTTCGGGAAGCTGAAGTCCGGACTTAATTCTGCCTCAAAACACCTTAGGAAGAGGCACTTCAGGATGACCGCGGCAGAGCTTGCGGAGAACTGGGAAAAGCTGAGGGATGCCGGAGGTGTTTACTTCAGCCTCAAAAAGCACGCCCAGCCCCATGAGATTGACAAAATCCGCAGGGACGGCGAGGGAGAGTTGGAGAAGATTGAAATCTGGTACTACGCCGAGGGCGAAGACGAGGGCGTCTACGAGAGGGAAAAGGAGAGGTTTGATCCGGGGTCAGAGGTGTGGATCCACCTGAGTGAGGCACAGTACGAGAAGCTGGTTGAAAAGTACGGGAACTTCCTTGAGAGGTTTGAGGGAGGATAAGTACAGGAGGCAGTGGAAGTGAAGCCGGGAAAGCTTCTTCTCGTTGTCTTGCTTGCCCTCCTCGTTCTTGCAACAGGTTGCATCAATCAGGGCACGGGGACTTCCACTTCAACTTCCCCGACGAAGACCTCACACACAAGCCCCGTCTCCGGGACGGAATCCTCCCAAGCGACCCAAACGGAGACCGGGGGAACTTCAACGAGAACCGTTCAGCATCCAACGGGAATCAAAACCTACAGACTGCTCAACCGCACGGTTGAGATAAACGCCTCACTCATCCCAGATTCCGTCTGGGAGTGCTCCGATAAAGCGCCGTCAGTCATTGAGGGCTACTACAGCGCGGTCAGGAATGAGGAAAATGTCTCGGGCTTCTTCGACCTCTCGGTCGTTGACGAAGGCTCGCTGGAGGAGCTTCACAAAGCGCTCTACGAGGCGATTGACTTCAAAGATTTGAAGGTGGAAAACCTGGAGTGCTTCCCCGTCAGCACAAAACTTGTGGCGTGTAAATACCACTACTCAGCTGTTATCACCAAGGACGGCCAGCAAAAGGGCATCGAGAGAGACTACGTTACGTTCCTGTCTGGCGACAGATGCAAGATAGTCTGGACGGAGGCGGAAGGATGAAGCTCGCTCCGCTAATTCTCATGGGGATTCTCGTACTCTCGCTATTCCTCGCCCCACAGGCGCAGTCGGCGGGAAGCGGGACTGGCCAGAGCCTCGACTCCGACGGCGATGGGCTGAGCGACGCCTTTGAGATTGCCCACGGGTCTCTGCCCAACAACCCGGATAGCGATGGAGACGGCCTTAGCGACAAGCTGGAGTTCTACTACGGAAGCGACCCCACAAGGCAGGACAGCGATGCCGACCATCTAACCGATGGTGAGGAGGTATTCAAGTACGGGACGAGTCCCGTAAGCTACGATACCGACGGCGACGGCTTCACCGACTACGAGGAGCTGACAGGGAGGTACCTCGTTCAGGGCGTTGAGAAAGGAGTTCCCAGCGACCCGACAACGCCGGACACTGATGGGGATGGCCTTGACGACTACTACGAAGCGAGGGTTCTCACGTACCTCTACAGCAATAAGGAGAGACCCTTCTACACAAACCCCGACTGGGACGACGATGGGGTTCCAGATGGGGAGGAGCTTTACCGCTACGATGGGAGGTACCCAGCAGATGCGCCGGTTTACAACGCTGAAATGACTCCCTCACCGAGTCCGCTCTTCAACACGCCTTACTACCTCTGCTTCCTCGACAAGGACTGTGACGGCGACGGTTTGAGCGATAAGGAAGAGCTGGAGCTTGGAACGCTCGTCTACGCCAGAGATACGGACGGAGACGGCCTCTGGGACGGCTGGGAAGTAAAACTCGGCACGGACCCGTTCAGCGAAGACACCGACGGCGATGGACTGGGCGACCTTGAGGAGGTGATGCCCCAGCTCGTGAACATGGAGCTGACGGGGGAAGTTCCCCCGTGGCTTCCGCAGAGCCTCGGTGAGGTGAAGGTCTGGGACGGCGCGAGCGGTGAGGAGATAAGCCTCTCAAGGTACATCGGCTACTACCTCGTTCAGCCCGCCGAGGGCAGGTACCTCCTCTGCTCGTCGGATGAGAAAAGCTTAACCGTCCAGTACGGCCTCCCGGAGGACGTTTTCAGGGGAAAGACGTTTGAACACGACGGTCAGCTCTGCTTCCTCCTTCCTTCCACCGACCCGACCAGCCCAGACACAGATGGAGACGGGTTGAGTGACTCCGATGAGCTTCACTTCGACTACGTTTACACCTCCTACGATAGAGCCGACAACTCAACGTCGCTCATAGAGGGGCACCCGATAATCCTCGACCCGACAAACCCCGACACAGACGGCGACGGAGTTCTCGACGGGAGCGACCCGGTTCCCGCTCACTACGACTTCGACGGGGACGGCCTGATAGAGAACAACGCCTGCGCCTTTGCCTTGGACTGCGACGAGGACGGCGTTAGTGATAAGGTGGAAAACCAGTCAAAGACAGACCCGGCCAATCCAGATACCGACGGCGACGGTTTAACCGACTGGGAGGAGCTTTTCAGATACGGCACCAACCCGCTCGTCCAGGACACAGACGGGGACGGCTTTACAGATTTTGAGGAGGTCAAAGCCGGGAGCAACCCAAACGACCCAACCTCAAAGCCCCCAGCACCGCCTTCCACTCCAAAGCCTGAGTACAGGAAGGGGAACACTGCTATCAAGGAAACGCCGAGGCCAAAGGTTCACAGGCACATCGAGTTTCTCCTGAATGGAAGGAGAATCGAGCCCGATTCATTCATCACGGTGGTCGTTGATAGTGGCTCGGCGAACTTCGAGATAAAAGCCGACCCTATAACGGTGACTTTGCCAGACGGAAACGTTAAGGAATACCGGCTCACTGGAGTATCGCTCGGCGGAGACGACAAGGACAAGCTGGAGAAGGTAAGCGAGACCGAATACACGCTCAGCCTGCCGAACATCACAGAGATTGGCTTCGCCTTCGTCTCGTTTACGGTGGAGCTTGACTTTGGCGATAAACGCTACACCTACGAGTTCAACATTGAGGCTCGCTATAAGGCAAAGCCCGAGGTGAAGCTCGTAAGCTCCGAATGGCTTAACAGCACCGATGTGGGCCTTCTCTACTTCGAGTGCCACCACTGCAGGAACGTCACGATAAGCGCTCCCGGGGCGCTGATAAACGGAAAGGCCAAAAGGGTGATAAACTTCGGCTCGACGAGGCCGGTCAAGTACTTCTACGCGAGGCTGGTTCCCAAGCGCTACATCCTTCCGGGGGAGAACGTCGGCGTTATCTACACCAAATATAAGAACAGCGTTGAAGTCCTCAAGACTGGAAAGGACATAGGAGTTCTAACCGCGAAGATGGTGGAAGCGAGGAGCGTTGGAGCGAAGATAACCTATGGCATGGTGGCTTTAGCGAAGGGCGTGAAGACCGTTGTTGGAGGCGTCGAGGCCTTTATCCCAGAGGAAGAGAATGCACCTGAGACGGAAGGGCTTGAAACTCCCGATTCAGTCCGCTTTGACAAAGAGGCCTTCAAAGAGGGTTTACTCGACTGGGTGAAGGAGCAGTTAGTTGACAAAACCTTCGACTACGTCACCGAAAAAGCCGTCCAGTACGCCAACGAGGCGGAGATGGAGGCAAGAAGGGAGAAGACGACCTACCACGTAACGGTAAAGGCCTGCAACGAGTACTACTGCGAAGCCTACGGCTTCACGGTTTCTGGCTACGGCTACGAGTTCGGGTGAGGTTTTTAACTCCATTCTCCCTTTCCTTTTCGGTGATAACATGGAGCGCGTCGTCGAAATTCTCCGCGAAATACTTGAGATACCCTCACCGACGGGATACACGAAAGAGGTTCTTTCCCAAATCGAGAAGAGGCTCAACGATGCCGGAATTAAGACGTACTACACCAACAAAGGTGCTTTGATAGCTGGCAACCATCCAGAGCCCGAGCTTGTCATAGCGGGCCACGTTGACACGCTCGGGGCCATGGTCAAGGGAATCTTCCCGGACGGACACCTGAGCTTCACCCGCATAGGTGGCCTTCTCCTGCCGGCCTTCGAAGGCGAATACTGCACGATCATCACCCGCTCCGGGAAGAGGTTTAGGGGAACGCTCCTCCTCAAGAACCCGAGCGTTCACGTCAACAAAGACGCAGGCAAAAAGGAGAGGAAGGAGGAGAACATGTACATAAGGCTTGATGCCGAAGTCGAGAAGAAGGAGGACACCGAGAAGCTCGGGATAAGGCCCGGCGACTTCATAGCCTTCGACCCGAAGTTCGAATATGTCAACGGCTTCGTCAAGGCCCACTTTTTGGACGACAAGGCGAGCGTCGCGGTTATGATAGATCTGCTTTTAGAGCTTGGAGCGGAGAGGCTGGAAAAGCTTCCGGTGGCGTTCTTCTTCTCGCCCTACGAGGAGGTCGGCCACGGGGGCTCAGCAGGCTATCCACCGAGCGCTAAAGAGCTCCTCGTCGTGGACATGGGCGTCGTCGGGGAGGGTGTTGCCGGAAAGGAGACGGCCGTCTCGATAGCGGCAAAGGACTCCAGCGGGCCTTACGACTATGAGATGACGACCAAACTAATAGAGCTTGCCGAGAAGAGGGATATACCGCACGTGGTTGACGTCTTCCCCTACTACGGCTCCGACGGTTCTGCAGCATTAAGGGCCGGCTGGGACTTCCGCGTTGCCCTAATCGGGCCAGGGGTTCACGCGAGCCACGGCATGGAGAGGACGCACGTTAAGGGCCTTCTCGCGACGAAAGAGCTGATAAAGGCTTATATAGGGGAGAAATTCGGGATTTAAACTTTTCATGCTCTCTTCCCCCATCTTGATCTCAAGTATTTTCGGGCAAATTATTTTCGTGAAAATATAAGATTCTGCCCCCCATTACAACTTCCTGCCAGCAAAAAAGAGCCTCAAAAATATAGAAAGGGAGTGATTACTCTATCTTTGCACCGCACACCGGGCAGAACTTCGCGCCCTCGGGAACTATGTGGCCGTTGGGACAGCGCTTTATCTCGTGCCCGCAGTAGGGGCAGAAGCGCGCCCCCTTGGGAATCGGCTTCCCGCAGTAGGGGCATATTTCCTGCTGGGCCGCCGGTTGGGCGGGGGTTGCTTGTTGAGCGGGCTGAGCCGGTTGCGCCGGCGGAGTTCCCGCGTATGGCTGTGCCGGCTGGGCCGGTGGGACGGGTTGCATAAGCTGTGGAATAAGAACCATGCCCGTTCCGACGGAAGCGCTCCCGCTCTTTCCAAGTTCCGCAGCAACTTGCTTTGCCGTGTCCATCTGCATTACCGCCTGAGCGTTGCCCGTCTGCATTATCCAGAAGAGCCTCTGGCGCCATTCGTCGGTCGTGTTGACACCTTCAATCTTCACATCGACGAGCTCAAGGCCCAGCCTTCTGAAATCCTCCATGAGCTTGACCTTCACCTGCGTGCTCACCATGTCGAGGTTCTGGAAGAGGTCAACGATTGAGTAAGCCGAGAGGTGCTTCATCATGCCCTCGTTGAAGTAAGCCCTGATAAACTTGGTTACGTCCTGCGTGTCGTAGAGGCTCTGCCCGCCGACGACCTCGGTGATGAAAAGCACGGGATCGGCGACCTTGAACCAGTAGACGCCGTAGTACTTTATCGGAGCCAGCTCTCTCGTCTGCGTTTCTCCGCCATACCTCCCCTGGAACTCCTTCATGCTGACGAAGATTACGGTCGCCTTGAAGGGGCTGTTGCTTCCGCCGACGAGCTTGTATAAAAGCGGAAGGTTCTGCGTCGTCAGCGTGTGCCTTCCGGGGCCGAAGACGTCGTAGACTTTTCCATCGCGCATGAAGACCGCTACCTCGTACTCGTGGACTATCAGCTGAGCACCCCACTTTATGACCTCGTTTGGATAGCGCCAGATTATTTCGTCTTCACCCGGATTAACCCACTCAATAACCTGCACCATCTCACTCACCCACCACGACGCTCATCCTTCTGTCAAGGGTCTCCTCAAGGGCCCTCAGCTTGTCGTCCAGCTCTAGAACCGAAAGCCCCAGAGCTTGAGGATTTACGACCTCACTGCCAAGCGATTTCGCCTTGCTGAGTATCTCCTCGGCGAGGTCTATCATCTTGGCGTCGTAGTCTATGAGCATTTCGATTTCTCTCTCCCTTATCTTGATCCTGTCGAAGTAGCCCGCGTAGCCAGCTTCTGCGTGCCTCACCCTGCCCTCAAGGCCGACGAGCTTCTTCCTGAGCGAGTCCATCCCGACCAGCTGGGGACAGTTGAGCATCGCGCACCTCTGAAGGGCCCTTTCAATCTCCTTCCTTGCCTGAACCAGCAAATCGGCAATCTTTCCGCGGACGAGCCTGTCGTCCTCCCTCAGAAGCTCCTTCTTCTTGTAGCCGTGGAAGCCCGGAATGGCGAGCTCAAGCTTTTCCAAAAGCTTGGTTTCCTTACCCATCTTACCACCTCACACCTTCCTAAAGTAGACGTTGCCCCTCCTCACCCTCATTACCTCGCTGACCGTTCTTCTCTTGACCGAACCCTTTGAGAATATCCCCGCCCCGGCAGCTATTCCGGAGACGAGGCCGCCTATTATTCCCCAAGCGCTGGAGTAGAGGGCCGAGGCTATGAGCCCGAGGACAACTCCTGCACCTATAACTCCGGAGCCAAGGAGTGTCGCTTTCTTCCTAGCCTCGCTCATGAGCGGGTAAACGGCCCTAATCACCCTCCCGTCGGTTCCGTCAACGTAGTTGCCCCTGAAGGTTTCCCCGCCGTACTCGTAGGCTATCTCCCAGACGGGATAGTGAACGAGTCCCTGGAACTTGACCTCAAGCTCGGGTTTTCCGAGGTAGGAGCTTTCCTCCCTCGCCTCTTCTTTCAGGGCGTTCTCAAGCCTCGACCGGGCTATCGCCTCGGCTTCCTCTTTTTTCATCTCGGGCTCGTGGTAGGTTCCCTTCTTCACCATCGCCTCATCGAAGAACCTCTTTCCCCTGACCGGGAAGGGGTAGTCCATTAGGAGTGTCTTAAGGGGCGAACCCGCGGGAATTCCCAGGAACTCGACCTCTTCAACGGTCTCGCTGGCCTTTCCGTGGAGGTAGAAGAAGTAAACCGGGACCCAGTGGAGTTTCTTCTCAAGTATCTTCGCGTCAACTATGTCAGCGGGAGCGCCGTACTGCCTCGAAAGGAATTTCAAGAGCTTTCCTGCAGGGTCTTCTTTCATCGGAGGGAAGAAGTAGTGCTCCTCCTTCGCTTCCTCGCCGGTGTGGACATGGAAAGTCGTCCCGCAGTAGGGGCAGGTGACCACGCTAACGGTGTCGGGAACCTTAAACTTGGCCGAGCAGGTTGGACACTGAACCTCCATCTCAGCCACCCCTCTCGACCCTCTGCCCTTCAAGGACTTTGCTTCCAAAGAACCAGCCGATTCCACCGCCTATGGCGGTAAGGATGAGCGCTCCCACAGCGCTCCCGGTGTAGGCTGAGCCAAAGGCTCCGAGCAGTATTCCTATTCCCGCTCCCGTCAAATACTGCGCCCTCCTGAAGACGTTCATGGGCTCGGTTGCGGCAACCCTCTTCCTGTCCCAGCCGGCGAAGACCGCGTGAAATATCGAGTTCTGGTACCTGTAATAGACAGTCCACATCGGGAGAAGGAGCAGCTTAACGTCCTTGGGCTCGTCCGTGTGAACATCAAAGAGCTCTATCCTGTCCGACTTGTCGAGGAAGCGGTTCCTCACTATGTCAACGGCATCTTCCCTCATCATTAGCTTGGCGTGCCTTTCGTCCATCTCCGTGTTGAGGATCTCAAGCTTGACTTTACTCCACTCGTCTTCATCGAGGTCGAGGAGCCTCTTTCCCTCCGGCCTGGTCTTGGAGAAGTGCTTTATGAGGTCGTCCACGCCGAGGCTCTTTACCTGCCTTCTCGCCGAGCCGAGCAGGTGCATGTTTTCGTTCACCCTCTCCGTGTAGTGCCTCTCCACCGTGTGGCAGTGGGTGTTTCCTTTGGAGTCCGTGTGGCACTCCTGTTCCCGCCTCATATAGCGAACCGTTCCGTAAACGTGGACGATACCGCTCCAGTAGGGAGCGTAGTGGCCCTCTATCTCGACAACCCCTATCTCGTCCTTTATTCTCCTGAGGTCGAAGTCCTTCTCAACGTGCTCCCAGAAGGCCTTGGCTATGGCGTTCTTGTTCACGGAGGGGATTATGAAAATGCTCTCGGTTTTCAGGTTCCCGCTTATGTGGTTAGGGAAGCCGCAGTAGGGGCAGATGGCCACTATCGTCTCGGGCGACACCTCAAGCGGCGCTCCACACCTCTCACATCTGAAGCCCGCTTCCATGGTAACCACTAAAAATAGTATCGGCGCGGAAGTATTTAAGGATTTTTCAGGGGCTTTGAGTAAGGGTGGAACTGAACGTGCGGAAGACTGCTGGCGTTAAACCTTAGGGGAACGTTTGGAAAGGAGTTCCCTCACAAGCTCCACAAGCTCCCACAGGTTTTCCACGTAGTAGTCGGCACCCTCAACCTTTCCAAAGCGCGTCACGTTGACGGTCCTTAAACCGGCCCTCTTTCCGGCCAAAACGTCGTGAATGCTGTCGCCGACCATTATGGCCTCCTCCGGCTTCAGGTTGAGGGCCTTCAGGGCCTTCTCGACGAGGTAAGGATTGGGTTTAACCCCGTCGAGGTTGGAGTAGTCCTTTCCGATAACGACCTCAAAATAGCGGTCGAGGCCGAAAGCACCCAGAACCAGCCTCGTGTTTTCCTCGGTGGCGTTGCTAACTGCACCGAGCTTTAAGCCCAGCTTTCTGAGCTCGGCAAGGGCATCCACATCCGGGAAGGGCTTTACCTTCCCAAGCCTGAGCATCTCCTTCCTGTATCTGTGGTTGACCCCGTCTATTATCTTCCACATCTCAACCGGGTCTATGCCAAGGTTTTTCACATAAGTCCTCGGTAGTTCACCGGTTACGGTCTTCCTGTAGGTCTCATAGTCGATGAAAATTCCGGCCCTTTCAAGCTCGGGCTTCACCAGCTCCTCGAACCACTTCCTGTGGTCGTAGCCCTCGTAGTAAACAAGGGTCTCGTCAACGTCGAAGATTAAACCTTTAACCATGCCTCAGCCTCCTGGACCGCTCATCACCGCTCAGCCGGTTGATCCATCTTCATCGGCGGAAAAAGTAGGGGAGGGAGCTTAAAAACCTTCAGAAGAGCTCTTCAAGCTTGACGTCTATTCTGTCCGGGTTGAAGGGCAGGACGTGCCTGGTGGTCTTTGGCGAGTAGACCTCGCCGCGCTTGACGAGCTCCATGACTTCCTCCTTGCTCGGGGCCTTCCTGATGAAGACGTAGTCGATCTCGCCCTTGGCCATGTCCTCCCTCGCGTCCTCCTTGAGGCCGTAGTAGATGAGCTCTATCTTCCCTTCAACGCTCATCTCGTCGAGAACCCTGCTTACCTTCTTCTGCTCCTCCAGCGAGCCGGGGATGGCGAAGCTCTTCTCGCCGACGAGGGCGAAGGCTATCTCCCCCCTCTCGGCCTTCTCCTCCGCCTCTGGATCCTCGATGACCTCAAGGCCCTCTTCCCTGAGCCTCTCAATGACCTCGTTGAGGTCTCCCTTGAAGGCAGGATACCATGTATAGACCTTGACGTCGTCGCTGAAGTAGTCGAGTATGACTGAAGGAGCCCTCTTTGCTCCAAGCTTCTGCAAACCTGCCCAGCGATGGTGGCCGTCAACTATAAGGTACATATCCTCCCCTGGAACCTTGGCGAGGAGCATCGGCTTCCAGAAGATGCCACTCCCGGTTACGCTCTCGATGAACGCCTCAAGCTCCTTCTGGACGAGCTGCTCATGGGGCTTCATCTTGTCGAGCTCGATAAAAACGTAGTCAACCTTTTTGGTCGGGATGTCGTACTTCGGAACCTTTTCAACTCCCATTCTCAACCCTCCGTAAGCGTTAAACCTTCAGACCCTCCTCGAAACGAGGGGTAAAAAGGCTTTCCCTTTCGTAGGGACAGCCTTTCCCGGGCATTTTGCGAAAAAACAGGAAAAAGCATGAGGATTTTAAGGGACAACCGTTAAAACACCAAAGTCCCAACTAGCTCCGATGAGGAACGTCGCCGATCTGCCCCTCCACGGCGGCCATGTTCCAGCGTGGCTCGCCCAGAGGATGAGAAAGCTGACGAGGTTAGTTCTCATCTTAGCCGTCGAGGAGTACGGCACGAAGGGTCTCCTTGAGAGGCTCTCTGACCCTGTGTGGTTTCAGGCGTTTAACAACGTCATAGGGATGGACTGGGACAGCAGTGGCTCAACCACCGTAACGGCCGGCATGATAAAGGACGCCCTCTGGAAGGAGGAACTCGGGGTAAAAGCCGCCGGCGGGAAGGGTAAGAAGAGCCGGGCAACTCCCGGGGAGCTGAAAACCATCGCAGAGCTATACGACCTCGATCCCGGGCCGTACATCAGGACTTCGAGACTGGTCGCGAAGGTCGATACCGTTGCCCTCCAGACGGGCTACCAGCTCTACCACCACGTCTTCTTCCTCGATGAGGAGGGCAACTGGGCTGTGATACAGCAGGGGATGAACGAAAAAGCTAAGCTCGCGAGGCGCTTCCACTGGTTCGACGCTGAAACATTCACCCTAGATCCGCACAAGGCCATCGCAGGGCTGAAGAGGGATTTCGCCCTCAACACCGTATCGAGAGAAGCGAGAGAGTACCAGAAAACCCTCCTCGACCTCGCTCAGGAAAAGCCAGAGAAGATAGAGCGCGAGCTTGAGAGTTTAAAGGCCATGGCGAAGGGCTACCGCCCGCTGGTCTATTACAAGCCCCGCGAGCCATGGGAGAAAGACCTGCTAAAGCGCTACGAGAGTCTCGGGGGATTCGAGCTCAACAAAAGAGCACTAGAATTTGTGAGGGAGCTCAGCGTTTCAAACTACGAGGAGTTTTTGCTTTTGAAAGGCCTCGGACCGAGCACGCTGAGGGCTTTATCGCTCGTCCTTGAGCTGGTTTACAACGTTCACCCGAGCTGGAAGGACCCGGTAACTCACCCGCCAGCCCCTTCAAGTTCAGCTACGCTGTTGGAGGCAAGGACAGGGTGCCGTTCCCGATTGACAAGCCGGCCTACGACGAGCTGATTTCTTTCTTAGAAGAGCTCGTCACTAGGCACCCCGAGGAGAAAGCCCTCATTAGGAACGTTACAAAGATAACGAAGAACTGGAAGTTCCCGGAGGGAGAGAAGAGGGCAACTTAACGGATTGTTGCATCATGATTAGTCTAATCGTGTTGCAACCACCACTCATTTCTCCAAGTTGTGCAGTGTAGTGCATAAAATTCAGAATTTTTGTGCAGTGTAATGTTTTAAGTGCATACCTTTCCACCGAGGAGCCATTTCCACAGCGGAACAACTTCCACGGTCATTCCGCTCTCGTTTAACTTTTCCTCCTGATCCCACGTTATGAGCAAGAGCTTTTTAACCCCGAGCCTTTTTCCTGCTTCAACTAGGTTCCCTACTTCTCTCCGGTAGTTGTCATCCTTAAGTTCCCTCGTCACCTGTATGAGGCATTCAACTCCAGAGCGTCCTTTAACCACGAAGTCGACCTCTCCCCTTTCCTTCCAGTAGTGGAGGGGATAACCCCTTCTGGTGAGTTCCACGGCAACGGCGTTCTCCATCCGCCTTCCAAAGTCCGGGGAGTTGAGGTTCGATGGCTCGATGAAGGCAGAATCGACAACGTAAACTTTTCTTGGCGATTTTGGTGTCTCTTTGAGCTTGTAGGAGAACCTCCTGGCGATTAATACGAGGTAGGCCTCCTCAAGGTAGTCAACGTAGTTCCTGAGGGTGTGGACGCTCCCGACGTCGAAGAGGTTCTTAAGCC
>NZ_JALUFF010000040.1 GCF_027052235.1 Thermococcus sp. | reverse complement strand
CCATTATGCCGTACTTGGCTAGATAGTGCTGGGCTAAGTCATCAATGCCCTTCTGGACGAAGACGACGTTGGCACCAACCTCCCTGATCTTGTCGACCATCTCGCGGAGCATCTTCTCCTCCTGCTCTATGAAGTCGAAGAGCTGGTCGGGGCTGGTTATGTTGATCTTCGCATCGGTCTCGGTCTTCTTGACCTCAAGGGCCTCCCCGATGAGGGCTATCTTCGCCCCCTCGATGCGCTTCGGCATCCTCGGGTGGACGACCTCCTTGTCGATGACGACACCCCTAATTAGCTTGCTCTCCTCAACGCTCTCGCCGGCCTTCTTCTCTATCTTGATGTTGTCTATGTCAACGACGTAGCCTTCCTCGGTCTTCTCGGCGACCTGCTTTACAGCCTCGACCGCGAGCTTTGCGAGGAGCTCCCTGTGGGCCTCGGCGCTCTTTCCGGTTATGGACGTCTCGGCTATCCTGAGGAGGGTCTCGTCGTCCTCCGGATTAACGGGTATGGCTATCTCGTCGAGTATCTCCTGCGACCTGTCGGAGGCCATTGTGTAGCCCTTGACGATTATGCTCGGGTGGATGTTCTGGTCGAGAAGTTCCTCGGCCTTCTTCAGGAGTTCTCCGGCGATGACGACGGCGGTGGTGGTTCCGTCGCCGGCCTCTTTGTCCTGAGTCTTAGCAACCTCAACCATCATTTTAGCTGCGGGATGCTGAAGGTCAATCTTGTCGAGTATCGTTGCGCCATCGTTCGTAACAACTATGTCCCCGAGGCTATCCACCAGCATCTTGTCCATTCCCTTGGGACCGAGGGTAGTTCTTACCGTCTCGGCTATAATCCTTGCAGCCAGAATGTTGAGCCTCTGGGCGTCCTTTCCAACGTACCTCTGCGTCCCCTCCGGGAGAACTATAACGGGCTGTCCGCTCATACTCATTTTGGCATTCCTCCAAACGTTTTACCTTTTTGCAACATCCATTCGTCAGTGCTCTATATAAATTTTTGCTTCAAATTGTTTAAGTTTTTGTGAAATTTTTGAACAAATATCAGGAAATCACCGGGAGTATGGTGGAAAAGGCTAAAACCCCGAAGGAGACCTAAACCCGGGGAGAAAGATGAGGCTCATAGCCCAGGGCGCGGAGGCCAAGATATTCGAGGCGGAGTTTGGGGAGGTCTTCGGTGCCGACCTGCTGAAGGAAAAGGTGATAGTGAAGCACAGAGTCAGGAAGAGGTACAGGATTCCCGAGATAGACATCAAGCTGAGGAAGGAGAGAACTGTAAGGGAGGCGAGGATACTCCACAGGGCCAAGGACTTCGGCGTTAACTGTCCCCACGTCTACGAGGTCAACCTGAGGGATATGACCATAGTGATGGAGTTCATCGAGGGGGCCCGTCTTAAGGAGCTCCTTGAGAGACTGCCGATGGAGGAAAGGCTTGAGCTCTGCCGGGAAGTGGGGAGACAAATTGGGAGGCTCCACAGAGCTGGCATAGTGCACGGCGACCTGACGACGAGCAACATGATACTGAGGGAAAGAAGGGTCTACCTCATCGATTTCGGCTTGGCCGACTTTGACTCGACGCTCGAAGCGAGGGGCGTTGACCTCCACCTCCTGAAAAGGGCCATGGAGAGCACCCATTACAAGTGGTTCGAGGAGGGCTTTGAGGCCGTCCTTGAGGGCTACGCTGAAATCCTTGGAGAGGAGGAGAGGAGGGCTATCGAGGAGAAGATAGAGGAAATAGAGAGCAGGGGGCGCTACCGGGAGAGGAGCTGGGTCGGATGAGCTACTCCCTGAAGGCCGATAAGACCCTCTCGTAGAGCTCCCTCTCCCTTCCTCTGGCCTTTCTTGCAAGCCTTTCCACTATCAGCTCCGGGGTGCTCCTCCCGAGCTTACCGAAGACCGGCTGGCGGTCAACTATGAGGTTCAGGTTCTCATCGAGGCCCTTTGCCTCTATGCCATCGACCCTCGCAAAGGGCAGTTCCTCCCTCAGTTCCTCCCCAAGGTGGGACACTATGACGACGTAAAAGTCCCTCTCGTGGGCAACCTTCAGGAGTTCGCCGATTATCTTAACCGCCGCACCGGGCTCGGTTATGGCCTCGAACTCATCTATGAGGATGAGCTTTCTCCCCCGGCCCCTAAGGGCTCTCACGAAGGAACGCAGGGCCGTCTCAAAGGCCCCCGCCCCGTAGATGCTCCTCTTTCTCCTGAAGAAGAAGAGCTCATCCAGGGGCTCCACCCACGCCCTTTCAGCGGGAACGGGGAGGCCCATGTGGGTCAGTATTACCACCTGGGAAATCAGTTCAAGGAGGCTCGTCTTACCGCCACTGTTCGCGCCGGTGAGTATCACCACCCCCTCGTTCCCGGGCCTTCCCGGACCGGTGAAACCCTCGGGGAGCTTTCCGACGGCGTAGCTAACCGGCTGGGGGTTCTCTATGAAGAGGTGCCTTCCCCTGAGGAAGGCCACCCCGCCCTCCTTCAGTTCGGGGAACGAAAAGCCCCGCGTGAAGTCCTTAACAGCCAGAAGAAAGTCCAGCTCTCTCGCCCTTCTAAGCTCTTCCCTCAGGGAAGGTATGAGCGGAACAACCTTTTCCGCTATCTCCCTTGCCTTCAGGTAGCGCTCCAGGGCGAGTTCTCTCTCAAGGTAGGCCCTAAGCTCCTCGACCCTTTCCGGGGAGACGTGGAGGGGGTACAGCTCGTCCCTCGGGAAGAGCTCAAGGGCAAGGCCGAGCTTTTCGGAAAGCTCGCGCTCGGCCTCGTCTATCAGTCCCATTATCTCCTCCTCGACCCCTGAAAACCGCCTGAATATGGCCTCGTAGTTACCGTCCTTGAGCTCGGTCAAGAACTCAAGGAGTTCCTTTCCGGTGAGGGTGAGGCTGAAGTTCTCCAGCCTCTCGGCGATTTTTTCGTTCAGCTCCCGCTCTTTCTCCGCGACCAGCTCGTCGAGCGACTCAAGGAACCGCTCCCTTTCAGAGGTTTCCCTGAAGTCCTCAAGCGAGGCCAGAATCTTTCCAGCGACACTCCCCCTTCCGGTGGCGGAGCCTATCCGAGTGAGCGCTTCCAGCGTGTCCCGGGAGTTCCAGAGGGGGAGGACGTAGAGTTCGGGGGCAACGTGGAGGGGCTTAAGCTCGACGTCTATGCCGTATCCGACTGTGCTCAGGACGAGGGGATAGGAGCGGGCTTCCTCGACGTCGGTTGTTACATCGCAGAGGCCGAGCTTACGGGCTTCATCAACCTCGGACTCGTCAACGAGGAGAACCCTGTCGTGGAGGTAGTCCCGGGGAAACCTTATCGGCCTCACCCGCCCGAGTGGTTCCCTGAGCGAGGGGCTCAGCCGGGGGAGGTTCTCCTTGAAATAGGCCTGCCTTGAGAGTATCTCTCCGATGTTCGAGGTCGGGGTAATGTTCGCGAGGTGCTCCTCGCTCCCGCCGAGAACTAGGCGCTTCCTTATCTCCCCCAGGATGGCCCTGTAGAGCGCGCGGGCCTCGGCGTTCATCCTGAGCGTCATCCTGCACACTTCCCCGGGACTCTTATAAACCTGAGGCTAGACCTGGAATATCCTTATCGTGTTCGTCCCGACGGTCTTCCCTATGGGCGTCCCCTTAGTCAGCAACACGGTGTCTCCCTCGCTCACCAGCCCGAGGCCTGTTATGATGCGGATTATTTCATCCTCAGCCTGCTCCTCGACGGTGAAGGGATAGACGCCGTAGGAGAACATCAGGGTGTTGCCGACCCACTCGTCGGTAACGAACGCCAGAACCCACTGTCTCGGCTTAAAGCGCGAAATAAGCCTGGCAGTCTGGCCTGTTCTCGTCGGCGTGAGGATGTACTTTATGTCTATCGAGTTCAGGGCCTCTATGATGCTCCTCGCTATGGCGTCCTTTATTGTTCTTCTCTTCAGGGATGTGCCCTTCCACTCCTCCATCTTCCACTCCACCATTCTGGCCGTCCAGTGGGAGTCGCGGTAGGCCTCGGTCGTCTTGGCTATCCTCGCCATCATCTTCACCGCATCAACGGGGTATTTGCCCACGGCCGTCTCCTCTGAGAGCATCAGGGCATCGGTTCCGTCGAGGATTGCGTTGGCGACATCGGTAACCTCTGCCCTCGTGGGGAGCTTCTCCTCGGTCATGCTTTCGAGCATCTGGGTGGCGGTTATGACCGGCTTTCCCACCTGGTTGGCCCTCTTTATGAGCTTCTTCTGGACTATGGGGAGCTTCTCTATGGGCATCTCGACGCCAAGATCTCCCCTAGCGACCATCACGCCATCCGAGGCCGTGAGTATCTCCTCGAAGTTTCTGACGGCGTCGGGCCTCTCTATCTTGGCTATGAGGAAGAGCCTGCTACCCCGGTCTTCTACGAAGCGCCTGACCTTCAGGACGTCGTAGGCCGAGCCAACGAAGCTTATCCCAACCGCGTCGATGCCCTGCTCAAGGGCGAACTCGACGAACTCCAAATCCTTCTCCGTTACTGCCTCTATGGCGAGCCTCGCCTTCGGGACGTTTATTCCCTTGTGGGAGAAGAGGGTTCCGCCAACGATGACCTTGCATATCACGTCGGTGTCCCTTACCTCCTCCACGCGCAGGGCTATGAAGCCGTCGCTGAGGTAGATTATGTCCCCCTTGGAGACGAGCCTCGGAAAGTCCTTGAACTCAACGGGGATTACTGCCTCGTTGCCCTTTACTTCTCTCGTTGTGAGCGTCACCGTCTGCCAGCGTCTCAGGGTTACCGAACCGCCCTCTATCTCACCGACCCTTATCTTGACCCCGGGAAGGTCGCCGAGTATCGCAACCGGAACGCCGAGCCTCTCGGAGGCCTCCCTTACAAGTTTCACAGCTCTCTCGTGCTGTCTGAGGTCTCCGTGGGAGAAGTTGAGCCTTGCGACGCTCATGCCGGCCTTTATCATGGCCTCCACTGTTCGCCTATTCAGCGAGGCCGGCCCGAGGGTGGCGACTATTCTAGTCTTGTGTCCGGGTAAGCGCATGCTATCACCTTGAACGAACCATCGGTGCAGCCCTAATAACCTTTGCCAAAAGGCTTATGAATTAGGCAGTCCTAACTAAGTTTGGTGATTTCCGTGAGCCTGCTTGAGGTTACCGTGTTCGACGAAGACGGCAGGGAAGTTAAGCTGGGGGACGTCGTTAGGGGCAGGTGGACGGTTCTCTACGTGTACCCAAAGGACAACACCCCCGGGTGCACGACCGAGGCGAAGGAGTTCACGGAGCTCCTGCCGGAGTTCGAGAAGCTGGGCTTCCAGGTGGTTGGCGTTTCCCGGGACTCCGTGAAGAGCCATCTCCGCTTCAAGGAGAAGCATGGACTCGGGGTTAAGCTCCTCAGTGACCCGGAGGCGAAGCTGATAAAGGCCCTCGGTGCTTGGGGCAAGAAGAAGCGCTATGGAAAGGAATACGAGGGGGTAATCAGGAGCACCTTCATCCTCAACCCGGAGGGAGAAATCGTCTGGAGCAAGACCAACGTCCGGGCCAAGGGGCATGCGGGGAAGGTCTTAGAGGTCGCCAGAAGCCTCGTTCAGGCCTCTTCTTAACTTTCTCCAGCAGGAGTCGCAGTAGGCAACGGGCCTAGTGTCCCACTCCCATATGTTCCTCGGAGGGTTCATGACGCAGGAGTTTGAGCAGTGGCCGAGCCCGAAGGCGTGCCCGACCTCGTGGAGGATGCCCTTCAGCAGTCTCGACCTTAAAATCTCCATCTCCCTCCTCACCACCATTTTTGCGAGCTTTTTTGTCATCTCGTCCTCATGGGGGCTCTCAAGGACGCGGAGGGCAACCCTGAGGACGTCGGACTCGAAGGGCCTCATCGAGAGAACCATTATCCTCCTGTCGAGCCTCTCGGTCTGATAGCCGAGGAAACTCTCATAGAAGTCAAAGTAGCGGTTCCTCGACGCAAGGGGGAAGCTCGTTATGCCGAAGATTTTGTTCATCTCAAGGCCGTCGTTCTTCTCCATCTCCACCTTGAGGCGGTAGTCAAGAAAGTCCACCAGAACCTCCAGAGGATAAAGGTTTATGCTTCCCTCAGGGGTTCTAATCGTTATGAGGTAGCCCGGCTCAAGGGTGAGGGAATCCAGATAGAGAAACCTGACAGGCAGACCCCAGTCCCTGAAGAGCCTGTTGGCGCTGTCAAAGACGTCGAAGATGACCTGCTCAAGGCCTGTCGTCAGGAAGTTGGTGACGTAGGTGAAGCCTATGAACTCCAACGCCAACACCTGAACGCTTATCCTCCCCGGCCTTATAAACGCTTCTTAGACCAGTGAACCATGAAGTTTTTAAGTGGCCACTCGAAGTGGTAACGGGCGATGGCGTCCGCCCGGGGCTTCGGGCCCGAACCGCCCGCAGGGGCTGATGACGCCTGTTCTCCGTCAAAGGTGAGGAGGCGGTAGAATGGGCTCGAAGCTAAACCTGCTCAGGCGATACGTTGACGTTGATTCCGCACTCAGGTATATCGAGGAGAGGAGGCACGAGGACGGTGGCTACTGCTTCGTGAGCGTGCTTGATGACACCAACGTCAACGACACCTACTACGCCGTCAAGACCTACGAACTGCTCGGCCTTGAGGTCCCGGAGAAGGAAAAGACCATCGAGTTCCTTGAGAAGGCCATCCAGCCCCAGACGGCCGTTGTGGCAATAGCCATGGCCCTTGAAGGTCTCGCAATACTCGGAGCGAAGGACATCGCCAGGGAGCACGTTGACATAGTTTACACCAAGTACAACCCCCTTGAAGGCAAGTTCGCGGTCGGTCTCGGCGGGAGCGAGGAGTTCGGAACCGCTACACCGCTCGAAGCTACGTACTGGGTCGTCAAAGCCTTCAGGGCCATCGGGCATGGCTTTTCTAGGGAGGAGAAGGACACAATAAGGGCCTTTGTTATGAAGTTCAGAAAGAGGAACGGCTACGGCGTTAAGCAAGCAACCACAACGATGACGTATCAGGCCCTCTACACCCTCTACGCCCTCGGCTACAAGCCTCCAAAGAGCCCGCACTTCAGGAACTGCGAGCTATGCGGTGACTGGGGTGGCTTTACGGAGGTTCCCTACAGCCTACCGCCCTACCTTGAGCCGACGTTCTACGCCACCAGAGGGCTTGAACTCCAGGGAGAAACGCCGACCTGCCCGAGGAGGCACATCTGGTTCATACGCCAGCTTCAGAACTCCAACGGAGGCTTCAGGAGGAGCCTGGAATTGGGAATTTCCAACTTCCAGAACACCTACAGGGCCTTAGCGGTTGTTGACTCGATGAGCAGGTTCGTGTGAGCCATGGACATCGTTGGAATAAAGCTCTCCGAGGCACTCCGGGGCAGGGGCTGTCCGGTCTGCAGGGCGATGGAGAAGTTCGAGGAGGACGAGATAGCCACGATACTCTACGAGCACGTCACAGACCCGGGAGTTAGGACGAAGTTCAGAGAGAGTCTAGGCCTTTGCACGAGGCATGCATGGAAGACCCTTGAGGTCGCTCTCGGAAACCCGCTCCTCGGGCCCCTAGGCGTTTCGATCATTTACGAGGACGTGCTGGATGTTTACCTCCGGGGAGAGAGGGAAGAGAAGGAGTGCTTCCTCTGCGAGCTGGTAAGGGAGAAGGAGAAAACCCTCGTGGAGGCCCTGGCGGATAGGCTTGAGGAACTACTCCCCGAGTACAGCTCCTCACCGGCGATACTGTGCAGGAGACACTATGAAATGCTCGTGGAGAAGCTTAAGAACAGACCCGAACTTCTCAAGAAACTGGAGGAAGTCCAGATGGAAAAACTCAGGGAGCTTGACAACCGCTTGAAGGCCTTCATAGATACCTACGACTACCGCTCGACCAGAAGGCCGACCGAGGAAGAGGCGAGGGCGCTTGAAGATGCTATCGAGTTCCTGAAAGGTCGGCCGGTAGTGATGAGCGCGGGAAGCGAAAACCGGAGGGGTAAAGGTTGGCTCTTAGGATTGAAGTGAGTCCAGAGGAGCTTGATGAGATTAGGAGGCGGAAGAAGGAGATAGAAGCCCGTTTCAGGGACATTGAAGGGCTTGAGAGAACCCTGAAGGCCCTAAGGCTGAGGCTCCTCAGGGAAAGGAAGGGAAGACTGGAGAAAAAGCTCAACGAGATGGAAAACCACTATAGGGAACTGGTCGAGTTCGAGGAGAAGGCCAAGATGGACAGGGAGTTCATGCTGAACCTCAGAAGGGAGCTGAGCCTTGAAAACAGGGAGCTCAGGGAAAGGCTCGGTGGTGGGAGATGAAGATAACCGTCTGGGCAAAAGGAAAGTGGCGGAAGGTTGCCTTCAACGTACCCGACGAGCTGTGGGAGAGAATAGAGGAGGTTTCGAGGAAGTGGGGCTTCAGGCCCGAGGAAGCAGTGAGAATAATTCTCCTTGACGGCTACCTTGACGAAGAGGTTGATGAAAGGGAAATTGAAAGGCTTGAGAGGGAAATCGAGGAGCTTGAGGGAAGGCTCTACGGGCTTGAGGGTAAGTGGTCACCGCTGAAGTTCAGGAGCTACTACTCGGCCCTGGACAACCAGAACCTCGCCATAACCCTCTCGGGCCTCATAGCTGAAAACAGGAGGCTCAGAAGGATGCTCGGCCTTCCGGAGAGAGACTTCTCCAGAGCTGAAGAGCTAATACGCTACTACATGTCCTCGGCCTTCGGGGACAAAGGGTTAAAAGGCCGGGCCGACCGGGAGGAGGCGGAGGGGGATGATGAATGAACGCGAGACTGCTGGGATTCCTTGCCCTCGGAGGGGCCTTAGGAGCGGTGGCGAGGTTCTACATAGCCGGCCTGTTGCCGGTCTACCGCGACTTTCCGGTTGGAACGCTTATGGTGAACAGCATAGCAAGCCTGATACTCGGCTACCTCTACGGCCTCGTCTTCTGGGGCTTTGAGGTTCCACCGGAGTGGAGGGTCGGCGTTGGGGTTGGCTTCTGCGGTGCCTTAAGCACGTTCTCAACCTTCTCCTACGAGACGTTTTCACTCCTCCGCGAGAGGGAGTACCTCATGGCGACCCTCAACGTGCTGGCAAACGTTATAATAACCGTTGCCCTAATCTTTGCGGGTTTTATCCTGGCCCGGAGGTGATTGTATGGTCGAGGTCGAGCACTGGAACACGCTCAGGCTAAAGATTTACATCGGGGAGAACGACCGCTTCGATAGAAAGCCCCTCTACAAGGCCATAGTTGAGAAGCTCCGCGAGATGGGGATTGCTGGAGCGACCGTCTACAGAGGTATCTACGGCTTCGGGAAGAAGAGCAGAATTCACTCAAGCGACGTTATGAGGCTTTCGACAGACCTCCCAATAGTCATTGAGGTCGTTGACAGGGGCTACAAGATAGAGAGAGCGATATGCGAGATAAAGCCCATGATAAAGGACGGCATGATCACCGTCGAGCCAATCATAGTGGTCTGGGTCGGCACCGAGGAAGAGGTCAGGAAGTTCGAGGACGACGCCGTCAGGGAGCTTTGAGCTTCCCAACTATTATATATGACCTGTCCCAAGCTCTTCTTGGAGGTGTTCACATGCTTCACCATGTTAGGCTGATTTATGCCACGAAGAGCCGAAAACTCGTCGGCAAGAAAATTGTTCTCGCCATCCCTGGCAGTATAGCTGCGGTGGAAGCTGTAAAGCTCGCGAGGGAGCTCATAAGGCACGGCGCGGAAGTTTATGCAGTGATGAGCGAGAACGCTCAAAAAATAATCCACCCCTATGCGATGGAGTTCGCCACCGGGAACCCCGTAGTGACGGAAATCACGGGCTTTATAGAGCACGTTGAGCTCGCTGGAGAGCACGAGAACAAGGCCGACCTAATCCTCGTTTACCCCGCAACGGCCAACACCATTGGAAAGATAGCCAACGGCATAGACGATACCCCGGTTACGACAGTCATAACTACGGCCTTCGCCCACACGCCGATAATGATAGCTCCAGCGATGCACTCGACAATGTACGAGCACCCGATAGTGCTTGAGAACATCGAGAAGCTCAAAAAGCTGGGGGTAGAGTTCATAGAGCCCAAACTGGAGGAGGGCAAGGCGAAGGTGGCGCCGGTTGAAGAGGTCGTCTACCGCGTCATCAGAAAGCTCCACCCAAAAACATTAGCCGGAAAGAGGGTTCTAGTCACTGCTGGGGCAACGAAGGAGTACATCGACCCGATACGCTACATAACCAACGCGAGTAGCGGAAAAATGGGCGTTGCCATAGCTGAGGAGGCCGACTTCCGCGGTGCCGAGGTGACGCTCATAAGGACGAAGGGGAGCGTCCCGAGCTTCGTGGAGAACCAGATTGAGGTCGAGACCGTTGAGGAGATGCTGAAAGCCATCGAGGACGAGCTGAAAGCTAGGAAATACGATGTGGTTGTTTTGGCCGCGGCGGTAAGCGACTTCAGGGTGAAGAACAGGGCTGATGTGAAGGTAAAGAGCGGAAAACCAATAACCCTTGAGCTTGAGCCGACGCCGAAGATAATAGACCGCGTGAAGGAACTCCAGCCAGATACTTTCCTCGTCGGCTTTAAAGCCGAGACAGGCCTGAGCGAGGGAGAGCTTATCAACGCAGCCAGAAAGCAAATTGAAAGAGCCGGAAGTGACCTCGTCGTTGCGAACACGCTAAAGGCCTTCGGCAGCGACGAGAACGAGGTAATCCTGGTGAGCAGGGAAGAAGCTAAGAAGCTCCCGAGGATGAGCAAGCGCGAGCTGGCCGAGAGGCTGTGGGACGAGATAGAGGGCCTTATCTCTCGGCGAGCTCGAAGTTGATGCCCTCCTTAGTGACGGTGTAGTACCACGAGCGGAGGTTGTACTCGATAAAGGGGCTCCTTATCACGGTCAGCTTTCTCCTTATCGTCCTTTTCTTTACCTCGACGGCAAACCTGAAGACGTTGAGGGCGAAGCAGTCTATTATCTCCGAAACTGTCTCTGGAAACGCCCTGACGTTGAAGGTCACGAGGACGTTGGAGCCCTCCTCCTTTGCCAGCATCCTCGAAATCATCGGGACTATCTGGACGAGCTCCTCGCGGTAGCGGATTCCGTAGAGGTCAAGGCCGAGAACTATGAAGAGCTTCCTCTTTCCATTGTCGGGGTCGAGGGAGAGGAGCTTGCTCTGTATCCTGCCCATTATTATCTCGGGGTCCTTGACCTTAATGACCATTGTCGGGTTCAGGGCCTCCTCAAGGTAGGGGTTTACCGAGATGAGGTGGGAGGGCCTGAAGACATCCCTTCCGTCAGGATAGACCGAGCTGACGTAGCTGACGATGAAGTGGTAGGCATCGTGGAAGGATATAACGAAAACCTCGTCGTAGAGGTCTTTAAGCCTCCTCAGGAGGTGGTACAGTATGAGCTCGATTTCGCTTCCTATCTGGTAGTTGAGGAAGGTCGGCGACATCCTGCGGGACGCTTCCACTATAAGGCTCAGCGGGTCCCCGGTCATTCTACCCACCGTAGATTGCCCTTATTCTCTCCACGGCCTCCTCAAGGCTCGATGGCTCTTCAGACCACCCGAACTGCTCCTTCAACCTCTGAAGTATTATCAACTCAAGCAACCTCGCACTGTATTCTCCGAACAACTTTGCGACCGCACCCTTAAATGCTTTGGGGTCTTCGTAGGCAACCTCAAGGCCCCGGTGAAGGGTGACCCTGAGGTGGGCCTCAAGGACGTCCTTCAGCCCGGGGCAACACCGGTGAGGAGCGGAGTGGCTCGAACAACTATCTCCGGGCTTTTAGCAAAATTCTCACCCTAACCTGCTCATATCGTACTCGCAGGCCTCAATTAAAGAGAGGAGACTATGGAAGCCTTTTAACCCTCATATTGAAAGCTCATCGTTTCATCCTTCCAACATAGGAAAATTTTTCTCAAACTTTCAACCGGAAAAGTTATGAGGAAAAGAAAGTACATTCCACGATGGACTATGAAGGTCGTTGGATTCCTGGGACCGGGGGGCAGTGGAAAAACGACGATGTCAGCCAATACCGCGACCTGCCTGGCGATAAGCGGTATCAGAACGCTTCTCATTGATGGAGACCTTTACCTCCCTGACCTCCACAACCACTTCGCCCTGAACGCCCCCTACTCCTTCGAGGACTACCTCAACGACCCGGAGCTGAACCCTGAGTGGCTCACCGTCCCGGCCAGGTTCACCCGGAACCTTCACCTCATTCTGGGCAAGCCCCATGGAATCACCGTGAACCCTCTAAACCTCCTGCCGGTTCTGGACGAGGTAATCGACAGGCTGAAGGCAATGTACGGCGTCATCGTGATAGACTTCCCGCCTTCCATACCGATTGAGCTCAACGGCCTCCTCAAGAAGGTTGACATCCCCGTTCTCGTCGTTGACCCCAACAGGGTGCCCCTGAACGGCGTGTTCAGGTACCTGACAGCCCTGATAAGGAAGTTCGGGGTAAAGAGGGTGATAATGAACTTCGCCGACTTTCCGGAGGACTTCCTTGAAACCCTCGTGGAGCTGGTCGAGGATGAGCTTGGAGCACGTATTATGGCATTTATTCCGACGAGAGAATCCCTCCTTATGGAGCCGGTTCGTGGAATTCCGTCGTGCCTTGAAGACGAGTGGCTTTCCGAGCTGGGACTCAGCGTCCTTGAGGAGCTGGGCTACATCTGACCCCAACTTTCATAAACCCTGTCCCCCTCTCAGAACTGGTGGTCGGTGTGAAGAGGATAGGCCTGATCGGCGGGATGACACCCGAGTCAACCCTCTACTACTACCGGAACTACATAGGGATAAGCCGCGAGCTTTTAGGCCCCTTCACGTTCCCGGAGCTGATAATCTACTCCATAAACTTCGCGGAGTTCAAGGACAACCCCCGGGGCTGGGAGGGGAGAAAGGAGCTCCTCATAAACGCGGCGAGAGCCCTTGAGAGGGCTGGGGCTGAGAT
>NZ_JALUFF010000039.1:4149-13389 GCF_027052235.1 Thermococcus sp. | reverse complement strand
CACGAGCGGACTCTTGACGAGGAGGTAGCACTCGCGCTTGTACTTGCTCCCTGCCCACTCGTACTCGCAGTTTCCTGAGAAGCCGGTGTTGTAGCCGTGGCCAACGCACATGGTCGGGGCGTATTCAGCGACCGGGTAGCCCCCGTGTATCCTGTGGAGAATGCTCGTTGCCGCAACGATTGAAGCGTTGTGAAGCGGAACTCCAGCGGTGAGGAGTCCAAGAGGCGGCATCGAAGCCTCGCTTACGATGTAAACTTCGTCGTAGTCCGGATAGCGGAAGTCTGGTCCCTTAACCTTCGCCCAGCGCGGATCCTTCTCGCTCGCCATGAAGGACATGACGTCTGGAATAGCTATGGGCGGTATCTTGATGAGCAGGTCGTAGTCAACCTCGGCGTTCTTCGTTATTACCTTGTTCGGCGTTATCTCAACGTGGCCGTCGTTGTGGATGAACTTAACCCTTGCCTTTTCCATCTCCCTCTCGAAGAACCTGACCAGGTCGGGTCCGAGACCGCTCGCAGGTCTCTTGTCGGGGTGGACGACGGTTATCTCAACGTTTTCAATTCCCCTGTGCTCGAAGTACATCCTCAAGTTGAGGCTCATCTCGTAGGGGTATATGCCACACCTGTGCGGTCCCTCGGGGGCGTAGATGACTATCTTCCCGCCCTTGAACTCCGAGAGGGCCTTGTGAAGTTCAAGAGCCCCCTCAAGGGTGTAGTTGTGGTAGCCGTACTCGCTCATGCCCTTGTACTTGTCCCAGACGTACTTGACGCCGAGGCCGAGGAACAGGTAGTCGTAGTCATAAACCTTACCGCTCTCGGTCCTCACCTGCCTGTTAGCAAGGTCTATCTCTGTGACCCTGTCAATGTTAACCTTGAAGCCGTATATCTTCTCCGCGTTCTTTATCGGTGCCCAGGTCTCCCCCGGTGAAGCCGAGCCCAGAGCAACCTCCATGAAGAGTGGTGGCATGTAGTGTCTCTCGCTCGCGGTCACCATTGTGACGTCCACATCGATGCCAAGCCTTTTTGCCTCAGCGGTGATGTACCTCCCGGCGACGAGGCCGGCGGTGCCACCGCCCAAAACAAGAACCTTCACCATATCTGCACCTCCTGGTTAGGTTCGTCTAATGGATTTAGACTGCCAGGGGTATATAACCCTTTTGATTCTCGCACCTTACGGGTTTGGATAACTTAAAAGGCGAAAGAGATATAAGAACATGGTGCTAAATTAAAATCTGGTGATGCACCATGGGGGTGGAAGCTGAAACCGGCAAGGAGGTTATAGCTGGGCTGGTTGCCATAACATTGACACTGCTGTTTGTTTTGTTGGCATTCCTGTTGCACAACGTTGTATGGATTGTGGCAGGAATGCTCTTCACGGTCGGATTCATTCTCTACGCGGCTGAGGTACACGGACTTGGCTTCTTCACGAAGCCAAAGGCAAGAACCTAGTTTGTTCCCCCCATTCTTTCGTTTTTTGTCTAGGACATATATTCGAAAAGCCGAAAACATTATAAGTTTGGAACTCACTTGAGTTAGTTTGAGGGTCAAACGAGGAGGTGACGTGGAATGGATCCGGTGCTGCTGTCGAGAATACAGTTTGCCCTGACCGCCGGCTACCATTGGATTTTCGTGCCGGCGAGCATAGGAATGGCCTTTATGGTGTTCCTGATATGGACAATGGCAGCGATAACAAACGAGGAGCAGTGGCACAAGGCCGCGAAGTTCTTCAGCAAGTGGCTTGGAGTCTTCTTTGTCCTCGGTGTTCCAACGGGAATCGTCATGGAGTTCGAGTTTGGAGCAAATTGGGCCAGATATTCGACCTTCGTCGGTTCAATCTTCGGCCCACCGCTGATGCTTGAGGGACTCTTCGCCTTTGCCCTTGAGTCCACCTTCATCGGCGTTTTGCTCTTCGGCATGGACAGGCTTCCCAGGGTCATAAGCTGGATTTCAGCCTTCTTCGTGTTCCTTGGCTCCAGTCTCTCGGGCCTGTGGATTCTCATAGCCAACAGCTGGCAGCAGACTCCCACTGCTTACATAATCAAAAGCACCCCGCTCGGCCCGAGGGCAGAACTCACGGACTTCATGAAGGCAGTCTTCAACCCGCTTCTCGTCAGCCAGTACACCCACACCATCAACTCGGCCATCCTGACTGGTTCCTACATAGTCGCCGCAGTGGGAGCCTACTACCTGCTCAAAAAGAGACATGTTCAGGTGGCACGCTCGGCGGTAGCGATAGGAATAGTCGTCCTCGCAATAAGCTCGATAATCCAGCTCTATCCGACCGGCCACGCAGAGGGCAGGGTCATAGCAAAGTACCAGCCGACGAAGCTTGCCGCAGATGAGGGCCTCTTCAAGACCGAGAGTGGCGCGCCGATGATAATCTTTGGAATCGTTGACGAGAAGAACCAGGAGGTCAAGGCAGCCATCGGAATTCCAAAGCTCCTGAGCTGGCTCTCCTTCGGTGACTGGAACGCAAAGGTCCTCGGCCTGCACGATGCAGCAAAATACGTCTGGTACCAGCAGGTTCTCAACAACCCGAACTACGCCGATGAGAAGGTCAAGAAGCAGGTGGTCGAACAGATAATGAGGGCCCACGGAGTTGACCCGAACGACCCACAGGCCAACGAGAAAATGGTTCAGGTCCTTGAGAAGGCCGTGCCGGTTGCCTTTATGTTCTACGCCTACCGCGTCATGGTCGGCCTTGGAACGCTCTTCATCCTGATAGGCCTCGTTGGAGTTCTCCTCCTGCTCCTCGGCAAGCTCTACGACGCAAGGTGGTTCCTCAAGATACTCGTCGTTACACTCCCGCTCCCGTGGCTGGCTGGAGAAGCGGGATGGTTCACCCACGAAATCGGCAGGATGCCGTGGATGGTCTGGGGAATGGTCACCATCAACACCGGTGTTTCACCGAACGTCTCAGCTGCCAGCGTGCTGACGACCCTCATAGGATTCATAGTGGTTTACACAATACTGTTCTACATCTGGCTCCACTTCGTCAAGAAGCTCGTCAGAGAGGGTCCCGAGCCGGTTGAGGGTGACGTTACGGCCAAGCCAACTCCGGCTGTAAGCGCCGCGGGAGGTGGTCAGTGATGGACTACGCGACCGCATGGTTTTACTTTTCAGCCTTCCTCCTCGGAATGTACCTAGCCTTTGATGGCTTCGACCTGGGACTTGGCTCACTGCTGTTTTTCGTCAAGGATCAGAAGGACAGGGACATACTCATAAACACGATTGCTCCAGTCTGGGACGGCAACGAGGTATGGTTCATCACCTGGGGTGCGGGAATATTCGCAATGTGGCCGGCTCTCTACGCAACGCTCTTCAGCACCTTCTACCTAGCGGTCTGGCTGCTGGCGTTCCTGTTCATATTCAGGGCAGTCGGCTTCGAGTTCAGGAACAGGAACAAGGAACTCTGGGACAAGCTCTTCGCCCTGGTAAGCGCTCTGATACCGCTCGTCATAGGCGTCATCGTCGGAAACCTCATAATGGGGATCCCCATAGACGCAAAGGGCTTCCACGGTTCCCTGCTGACTCTCTTCAGGCCGTACCCACTGATAGTCGGCCTCTTCGTGCTATTCGCGGTGATGTGGCACGGGGCCAACTGGGCGGTCTACAAAACGACCGGAAAGATACAGGAGCAGATGAGGAAGCACGCCTTCAACTTCTGGATCCTCACGGTGGTCTTCCTCCTGCTCGTCGTCATCGGCATGAAAATCTGGGCGCCGCTGAGGTTCGAGAGAGCACTAACACCGCTCGGACTCACACTGACCCTCATAATCCTCATCGCTGGACTGCTCGACGGCTACCTCATCAAGAAGGGCTCGGAGAAACTGGCTTTCTACATCAGCTGGCTCGCCTTCCCGTTGGTGGTCTACCTCGTCTACTACACCATGTACCCGTACTGGGTCATCTCAACGACCGACCCGAACTTCAAGCTCAGCATCCACGACCTGGCAGCGTCCCCACTAACACTCCAGGCGGTACTCGGAGTCTCGGTAATACTAGCGATAATCATCATGACCTACACCCTCTACGTCTACAAGGCCTTCGGCGGAAAGGTTACCGAGGCGGAGGGCTACTACTGACCCCTTCTTTTATTTTACCTTCGGATTTCGAACTTCTGAGAGAAAAGTTTATAATTCGATGGTCTTAAGTTCATTCTGGTAACCTAAGAGACGGTGGTCGAAATGCACCGAGGCAGATCTAAGCCATGGCCCTATGATAAGAAACCCGTCCTCGTTTTCTGGGAAACCACAAAGGCCTGCCAGCTCAAGTGCAAGCACTGCAGAGCAGAGGCCATCCTTCAAGCCCTACCGGGCGAGCTGACGACGGAGGAAGGGAAGAAACTGATAGATTCACTCACCGAATTCGGGAGGCCCTCTCCAATCCTCATCCTCACAGGTGGAGACCCGCTCATGAGGAAGGACATCTTCCAGCTCATAGACTACGCCGTCGAAAAGGGCATACGCGTTGGTTTGGCTCCGGCTGTAACACCTCTCCTCACGGAGGAAACAATAGATAAAATCGTCGAGCACGGCGTTAAAGCAGTGAGCATAAGCCTCGACAGCCCGTTTTCACAGGTTCACGATTCCATAAGGGGCATCGAGGGAACGTGGGAGAGAACAGTCTGGGCGATAAGGGAGTTCCTGAAGAGGGACGTTTCGGTTCAGGTGAACACCGTCGTCATGCGCGAGACCGTTGAAGGATTGCCCGAGATGGTGAAGCTGTTGAAAGAGCTGGGCGTCCAGATCTGGGAGGTTTTCTACCTCGTTCCAACCGGCAGGGGCAACTTTGAGAGCGATTTAAGGCCAGAGGAGTGGGAGGATGTGACCCACTTCCTCTACGAGGCTTCAAAGCACCTTCTCGTCAGAACGACAGAGGGGCCGATGTTCAGGCGCGTGGCGATAATGAGGAAGGCCCTTGAGGAGAAAGGAATAAACCCGGACGAGGTTCTGAAGCCGGGAGAACTCTACTTTAAGCTCAAGAGAAAGCTTATTGAACTGCTCGGAGAGGGTGGAGAAGCGAGGGCGCAAACGATGGGAACACGCGATGGAAAGGGCATAGTTTTCATCGCCTACAACGGGAGCGTCTACCCGAGCGGCTTCCTGCCCTTCAGCGTCGGCAGCGTGAGGGAGAAGAGCCTCGTTGAGATTTACAGGGAAAGCGAGCTCATGAAAAAGCTCCGCTCGGCCGACTTCAAAGGTCGGTGCGGTGCCTGCGAGTTTAAGGGAGTATGCGGCGGGAGCAGGGCGAGGGCCTACGCCTACCATCTCGATCCGCTCGCCGAAGACCCGGCCTGCCCCTACGAGCCCGGAACCTATCTCGGGCTCGCCAAAAAGCTCGGTCTAAACCTCCCGATTGGCACCTTTGGAGAGCAGAAACCGGTGTGAGGTGGTGGAGATGAAGTGGAAAGCGGTTTTACTCATCGGAATCCTGCTGGTTTCAGTTCTCGGTGCCGGCTGCATTGGAAGCTCCGGCACCTCAGAAAAGACAGCCTCCACCCAGGACGAGATAACCGTCAAGGACTTCGCCGGCAGGAGCGTGACAGTGAAGGTTCCGGTCCGGAGGGCAGTAATCCTCTCAACTTCGGCCCTTGAAATAGTCCAGCTTCTCAACGCGGGCGATCAAGTTGTTGGGATTCCAGCGGAAGCGAAGGGAGACGCTTTTCTCAGTGAAAGTCTAAAGAACAAAACCGTCGTTGGGAGGAGGCTCAAGATAGATGACTGGGAGAAGGTTATCGCTCTAAAGCCCGACCTCATCGTGAACCTCTACCTGAGGAAGTTCTATGACGTTGACAAGTTCCTCAACAGGTCGGCCAGCTACGGCATCCCGGTGGTAATGCTCCGCGAGGACAGGCTTGAAGACATTCCGAAGGCCGTTTCCCTGCTCGGAAAGCTCTTCGGGAAGGAGAAAGAAGCCAAAGCCTTCGAGGACTACTTTAACGAGCAGGTGAGCGGGGTAAAGGCAATTGCTTCGAAGATACCGAGAGAGGACGGGAAGAAGGTCATCATGATACAGCCGATAATGGGGAAGCTTTACGCGGTCAACGGCAACGACGTTTTAGCTCAGGCCGTTAGGCTTGTTGGAGCTGACTACATGGTGAACCTCACCTTCAATGGCTACACGCCCGTTAGAGTTCCAATGGACAGGGAGAAGATAATCGCAAGTTACGGCGATGCCGACGTGGTAATCCTTCTCACGAGCTCAGTTACGCCCTACGAGAAAGTGGAAGAGCTTAAGAATGAAATGCTGGGCGACGATGCATGGAAGGAGATAAAAGCTGTCAGAGAGGGCAACATCGTTATTCTCCGCGCCGATATGGGCAGAGAAAGCTTCCTCCGCTGGAGCCCGAGGATGGCCGTCGGAATCTGGGTCATAGGAAAGGCCGTCTATCCGGGCTATTACCCCGAGTGGGAAGGCAAGGCGAAGGAGTTCATCGAGAGGTTCTACCCCTTCCTCTCCTGATTATTTTTGGGGTGAAACCATGGTAGCGGTTTTCCCTGCCAGTCTTGCAGAAATCGTCAAGCTCGTTGGGAAGGGCGACGGGATTGCCGGGATAAATGAGGAAATAAAGCTCGACTACTGCCTGCCGGAGCTTAGGGATAAGCCCGTAATCGGCAAATACCTCAAGAGAACGAAGAAGACCTACTGGGACGTTCTGGAGGGAATAAGGCCGAAACTAATCCTCGACTTCAAGGTTGAGAACCTCCACTCATCGGATGAGCTGTATTCCTTCGCTGAACGGATTGGTGCGGAGGTTCTTCTGCTCGACTTTTTAACCGTTGAAGACCTCGTTGAAGGAAGCAGACTGATAGCTGAAAAAACCGGCGGGGAATTCTCAAAGCTCGGCGAGTTCTACGAGAGGCATTTGTCCAGAATAGCCGAGGTCTCGGAGTCACTTGAAGAAAAGCCGAAGGTGGTTATGCTTTACCGGGGAATAAACGTCGTTACCGGGACAAACGTGATAAGCGATGCTGTCGAGAAGGCCCACGCCGAGAGCCTCGGGAAGAGGCTGAGAACGGAGAGAAAGGTTTATCCCCTCAAAAAGGAGGACTTCATCAGGCGCTTTAATGATGCGGATCACATCTTCCTCCTGACGAGCATTCTAACGAGCAAGGAGAAGCTTGAGGAGATAAGGGACGTGATGCTGGATTCGGTAGAATGGAGAAAGGTTAAGGCCGTTGATGAGGGCAACGTCCACATAGTTGGCTCAGCTCTGGACAGAGAGAGCTTTATGCGCTGGAGTCCACGCTTGATTCCAGGAATATACCAGATAGGAAGGCTTGTTCACGGAAGGGACTTCCCGGACTGGAAAAAGCCTGAAAAAGAGCTTTACAGCCTCTGCGGTGTTGAGGAATGAGAAAGCTCGCCCTTATAATCCTGCCATCATTCGCCATACTCCTCGGAATCTTCGCGGGTAGCTACCCGACCAACCCGCTTCACCTGACGGAGGGATCCGTTAAAATAATTTGGGAAATCCGCCTGCCGAGGACTCTGATGGGTGTTTCGGCGGGAATAGCACTTTCTTTAGGCGGAATGACCCTGCAGGCGGTTTTCAGAAACCCGCTCGTTGACACATACATTCTCGGTGTTTCCTCCGGCGTTGCCCTCGGGGCGGCTATGGCGGTTGCCTTTTTACCTTTCGCCGGCGTTGCTCCACTCGCACTAATCTTCGGCCTCTTGGCCGTTTTCCTCGCCTACTGGATGGCGAGGATAAACGGGAGGGTTTCTACCGTTTCCCTGATTCTCGCAGGGATAATCGTTACCGCCCTTTTCTCTGCCCTTCTTTCGCTCCTCGAACTCCTCCTTCCGAGTGAGAGCTTATACGCTCTGGTCGTATGGCTGATGGGCAGTCTCTCAAGCGCAGACTGGAAAACGGTAATCTACTCCCTTCCGGGCGTTGTTATCTTGGCGTTCATCCTTTTCCTCCTCCGCTGGAACCTCAACGCGATGAGCTTGGGCGATGAGGCCGAATTGCTTGGCCTGAACGTTCACCTCTGGAGGGGCCTTTTCGTTTTCATCTCTGCTTTGATGACTACCCTCGTTGTTTCCTTCACAGGGATAATCGGCTGGGTGGGGCTTATGGTTCCACACATAGCGAGGATGCTCGTAGGCCCGGAGCACTCAAAGTTAATCCCTGCAACGGTCTCAATCGGAATAACCGTGATGGTCTTGGCTGATGTTGTTGTGAGGCTCCTTCCGGGGAACGTGCCTGTCGGAATAATAACGACGCTCGTTGGCGTTCCCTTCTTCGGCTATCTCCTCAGAAAGACCGGGGGTGGATGGAGTTGAAGGTTCTCATCGCGTATACAACCCGCTATGGAACGACGGAAAAGGTCGTTGGGCTGGCCAAGAGACTCTTTGAGGATAGAGGGCACAACGTGGAAGTCAGACGCGTGGAGGATGACCCCTCACCTGCCGGCTACGATCTCGTAATCCTGGGCGCTCCCGTTTACCGCGACGGTCCCCATTGGAATTTGATGGAGTGGGTTGAAAGACACAAAGGGGAGCTTGAGGACGTTCCAAAGGCGTTCTTCCTGGTGGCGATGCATTTGGCCGGTTCAGTCTTCATGGGGAAGCTCCACGGAGGGATAGCATACGCCCAGCCGCTGGTGGATGCCTTCGAGGTTCCGCCCTTCTACGGGACGCTCATCGGAGGCGAGATAGACCCTGAAAAGCTGAGCGACGAAGACAGGAGGAAGATGAGGCGCTTCTACGCGGTTCTCGGGGAAAAGCTGGAGAAGAAGAGCCTCTTCAGTGAGAAGGACGTGGATGCCTTCGTGAGGAGAACGCTCCTCTACTACGACTGGTTCGGGAAGCACTTCAAGCGTGGCGAGGTTGAAAAGGCCAAGAACTTTGACTTCATGGAGAAGGTGAGGGAGCTTGAAAGGACTCTGGGCTGAAGACGTTGGCTTTTCCTACGGGGACTTCAGGGTGGATGGGGTTAGCCTCAGGGTCAATCCCGGTGAGCTGGTCTCCATAATCGGCCCTAACGGAGCTGGAAAGAGCACCCTCCTCAGGCTAATCTACGGAACTCTAAGGCCAGATAAGGGGCGGGTCTTGGTTGATGGGAACGACGTTCACAGTCTTTCAGCGGGGGAGAGGGCAAAACTCCTCGGCTTCGTTCCTCAGAGCCACGTTCCAACGTTTCCGTTCAAAGTCCTTGACTTTGTCCTTCTCGGCGCAACTCCCGAGCTTGGAACGTTCGGTGCCCCCGGCAAAAAACACAGGAGAAAAGCCC
>NZ_JALUFF010000039.1:0-4139 GCF_027052235.1 Thermococcus sp. | reverse complement strand
CCTTGAGAGCTACGCCGAAAAGCCCTACACCTCGCTGAGCGGTGGGCAGATGCGGCTCCTCCTCACGGCGAGGGCCTTGATGACCTCGCCAAAGTACCTCCTCCTCGACGAGCCGACGAGCGAACTTGACCTGAAAAACGCCCTCCTCGTCCTACAAACTGTCAGGAAGCTCGCGAAGGAAGACGTCGGCGTTCTTTTAGTTATACACGACCCCAACTTAGCCTACCTCTTCTCCGACAGGCTCGTCCTGATGAAAAACGGAAGGATAATCGCGCAGGGGAAGCCGGATGAAGTCTTCGACGAGGGGCTTTTAAGCGAGGTCTACGGAATAGAGCTTAGGCTCATCGACTGCTCCGGTGAAACCGTTTTAAGGCCGAAGTTAGAGGTGTGAGCGATGAGGGACATGAGGGATTACATTGAGTGGCTTGAGAGACGAGGCGAGCTTATCCGCGTTGAGGAGGAGCTTTCTCCAGAGCTTGAGATCCCGGCCTTTCTGAGAAAAGCTATGTACGAAAAGAGGGGAGCCGTTCTCTTCGAGAGGGTTAAGGGTCATCCCGACTGGAAAGCTGTTGGAAACCTCTTCACGAGCGTTGAGACGGTTAGGGAAGCCCTTGGAGTTAGCAGGCTTGAGGAAATCGGCGAGAGGCCGCTCAAACTCGTGGAGAGCCTTCCCCTCGGCCTTTCGGACAAGCTCTCCTCGCTCGGAAAGCTGAAGGAGATGAGTTCATACCTCCCGAAGGTCGTCAGAAAGGCTGAATTTACAAGGAACGTGGTCGAGGACGAGCCGTTGAACTTCATTCCGGCATTTAAGACTTGGCCCAAGGACGCCTCCCGCTATCTAACCTATCCCCTCGTCTGCTTCTCCGACCCGAGGGGAGTGAACTCAATCAGCGTTTACCGCGTCATGCTCCTCGACGGCTCTACCGGCGTGGTTCACTGGCAGGTGCACAAGAGGGGAAGCCAGGCCTGGCGGGACTACCTTGAGAGGAACGACGGGAAAATGCCGGTAGCGATAGCCATAGGTTCCGACATAGGCACGCTTTTGACGGCAGTCTCTCCCGTTCCCTACCCAATGGACAAGCTGCTCTTCGCGGGCTTCGTGAGGGGGAGGGGGCTTGAACTCTACCGCCTGCCCAACGGCGTCCTCGTTCCTGCTAATGCTGAAGCGGTCATAGAGGGCTATGTCGATGTGAACGAGCTGAGCGAGGAGGGGCCATTTGGAGACCACTTCGGCTTCTACGACAAACCGAGCGAGAGGAACGAGCTCTACCCGGTCTTCCACGCCGAAAGGTTGTATTACCGCGACGACCCGATTTACTATGGTTCGGTCGTTGGTAAGCCGCCGCTGGAAGATGCTGTCATAGGGAAGGCCATCGAGAGGATTTTCCTCCCGCTGATGAGGATGGTTCTGCCGGAGGTAGTTGACGTTAATTTCCCCGAATACGGGGTCTTTCAAGGCGTTGCGGTAGTCTCGATAAAGAAGCGCTATCCGGGTCAGGGCAAGAAGGTTTTGAATGCCCTCTGGGGAACGGGTCAGATGGCGCTGACTAAGGCTATAATCGTCGTCAGCGAAGACATAGACGTCCACGACATAAACCAGGTCATCTGGGCGGTCGCTTCCTTCGTCAATCCTGAGAGGGACGTTTTGATAATCCCGAACGCGCACACAGATGCCCTTGACCCCGCTGTTCCTAATCCGCCTCTCGGGAGCAAGCTCGGCATAGACGCGACGAGAAAGCTCCCGCTGGAGATGAACGGAAGGGTCGTGGAGGAAGTCGAGGAAGATCCGGAAGTCCTTGGGAGGCTCGAAGACCTTTTCAAAAAGTACCTCGGTGGTTGAGATGGCCTTCGATCCGGGTGAAGTCAGCAAGGCGAGCAGGTTCCACGCACTGATGAGGCTCGTCAGGATAGAGCACACTCTCTTCAGCCTTCCCTACGCTTATGTCGGAGCGCTCCTAAGCGGTTTCCACGTAACCTGGGCGGAGATAATCCTCATGAGCCTCGCCCTCCTTGGGTTGAGAACTGCCGCTTTAGCCTACAACAACATAGCGGACATTGACATAGACAGCCTTAACCCGAGGACGTGGAACAGACCCTTAATCAAAGGAACTGTGAAAATCAGCGACGCATGGTGGCTCGTTGTCGTTGGTTCCGTCCTCTACTTCGTCTCGGCCGTTTTGTTGAACATCTGGACGGCCTTACTCAGCCCGATTCCCTGGGTTTTGGCCCTTGCATATCCACACGGCAAGAGGAAGCACAGCTTCCCGCATCTGCACCTCGGTTTAACTCTGGCGATGGCCGTAGCTGGAGGAACGATCGCTGCAGGAGGCGACGAGGCGAACCTTTTGGTTCTCCTTGAGAGAATCCCCTGGGCGTTCTTCTTTGGAGTGCTCTTCTGGGTTGCCGGCTTCGACACTATCTATGCCCTCATGGACTACGAGTTCGACGTGAAGCATGGAGTTGGAAGCATTCCAGCAAGATTCGGGATAAAGAAGGCCCTTGACATCGCTTTAGCCTTTCACCTGATTGCGATAGCCCTCTTCGGGGTTGCGGTTCCGCTTTACGGTCTCGGGTGGGTTTACCTCACCGGCTGGGCAGTCGGGAGCTTTTTAATCCTCTACGAGAACTATCTAGCAAGAAAAAGCCTTGAGAACGTTCCGAAGGCCTTCAACCTCAACATTCCCATTGGGTTAGTCCTCACGCTCTCGGCCATAGCCGATGCCCTGATAAAGCTCGGGGGTGGTTGAATGAGGAAGGTACTGGCACTAGTGCTCGTTGGGTTGGTGGTCTTAACTTCAGGATGCATAGGAGCGAATTCAAGCCCGGGTTCGGGCGCTACCTCTTCAGAGCTCCCAACGGTCAGGGCAGCTACCCTGCTCGGCGGGATAAGCACGCTCGACATTATGGAGGCAAAAGGCTTCGACGAGAAGAACGGCTTCCGCGTTAAGGTTCTGCGCCTCGGCAAAACTCCAGACATTATAGCGGCCCTCAAGAACGGCGAGACCGACTTCGCCGTTATTCCCGCTGAAATGGCGGCGAAGTTAGCCCAGAGTGGCGTTGACATCAAGATAATCGCCGTTGACATGCTCCAGAACCAAGCGATAATCGGGAAGGAAAAGATGGAACCCAAGGAGCTTAAGGGCAAAAAGATAGGGGCGGTGGTTGCCTCTGGCACATTCAAGCTCTTCCAGGCCTATATGAAGGTGCTTTACAACATAACGCCCGAGGACTACACCGTCGTGAACGTTCCGCCCGGCTCGATAGAGGATTCATTGAGAGACGTTGATGCAGTCGTTATCTGGGAGCCTATAGCGAGTCAGCTTATGGCCAAGAACTATACGGTTATAGCGACCTTCTCGGAACTCTGGGACGAGGCGAGGGCAAAGGGCATCGTCAACGGCCCGGCAGTTATGCTCGTCTGGGTCGTTCGCGGGGACTTCCTGAAGGAGCACAGGGACCTCGTTGATGCATTCATCAAGGCCCAGCTCGATAGCGCCCGCTACTGGAAGGCCAACCCCGACGAGACGAAGGCCATCCTGAAGAACCTCTACCACCTCGACCAAAAGACCCTCGAAATCCTCTACACCAGGACATTTGTAAACGACGGGAAGCTCGACGAGGGGTTAATCCTCGGCATAAAGTCCGAGTGGAAGCTCGCCTACCTCGGGGGCTACCTTGAGAAGGACCCGTCTGGCTTGGATATCTTTTACAGGGGCTGAAAATGAGGCGTGGCTGGCTCTACCTCCTTATTTTTGCACTGGCCTCGTGGGTGGTCTTAGCCAGGCTCTACCCGACGCTCATTCCCGGCATAGGGGAGACCCTCCGCTTTTATCCGAAGGCCGGTTGGGGCCTCGTTCTGAACTCCACAATCCTGACCCTCTACCACTCCCTGGCCGGATTTTTGGTCGCGTTTCTCCTCGTTGGAGCTTCCATCCTTTTAGCCCTCTACTCGGCAGAGTTCAAAGCCTTTTTAAGCTCCCTCAACGTCTTCGTCCAGAGCGTTTCGGTTCTGGTGTGGACGATAGTCTTCATCATGATATTCGGGGTCACTAGCTCAATCGCGCCCATCCTCGTCACCGCGATGGCATCCTTCCCAGCCATGCTCTCCGCAGGAATAAGCTCAAGCGAGAAGCTCCTTG
>NZ_JALUFF010000038.1 GCF_027052235.1 Thermococcus sp. | reverse complement strand
GCATTCTTTTATTTGGAATAGCCCTCACATACGTTATCTCGTGTTCATAACCAAAACTTTCGAATATCTCCACATAAATCTCATCAGTTGGTATCCGTATGCCCTTTACTGTCCTATTAGCAACCACAAAAACAACATAACCACCGTCATTTAGGACTTCATCGAGGTTTTTACTCGCTTTATAGAAGTCAATGAAATAGGATAACACCTCTCTCGCCCTCTTTTCGTCTTTCTCTGCAATTAAGTGAATTACCTCATCGAGTTTTTCTGAAGGGAGGTTGTGTTTTAGCGACTTCGCAGGTCTTCCTCCAAGCGCTATTTTGTCTATTGCTTTTATCAATTTATAATCGAAGTCCATCCATTGGAGGGATAGGCGAGAAAACTGTCCATAAGCAACAGTTGTCTTTGAATCACCATAGGGAGGAGAAGTCAGTATTAAATCAACTCCCTCGATATCAGCTTTTTCGAGAACATTATGATACATAGGTTTAGCGAAGGCGGTCTTGTCTTTTGCGATACTATAAAATTCAGCCATCTTCAAAATGTTCCTCTCCGCATACTTTACAAAGGTTTCATAGACATCCGGATTCCAATCTTTTAGTTTTTCTTCAGGAATTCTATATAACTTGTGCTCGCTGTTCCTTGTATTGCTCACATATCTAACAGTCTCACTAAAAGCAACTTTGAAGAAGTCCCTAATGTCTTCATCTTCAATTTTCAAAATTTCTTCCTTCACAATTACAAGCTGTTTTGAAATGTGCGGTTTGAACCAATAATCGATGTTGAAATAGTTTGGGATTTCAACATCAATTTGTCCTTTATTAAATTTGTCAAGTTTTTTCCTAATGTTTTCTTTTAGCTCTTTGAAGCATTTTTTCAATATTTCTGGGTTTATCGGAGTTGTTTTGACTTTCGAAAGTAGAATTGCGAGAGGGTTAATGTCAAATCCATAACTGTTTATATTTTTTATCTTCGCCTCAACTAGAACCGTTCCTGAACCGCAAAATGGGTCAAGAATAATCTTAGCATTCTTTCCCCAAAGCCTTATTGACTTCCTAGCGACTTGAGGTATCATCATTGCTGGATAAGAATGTATTCCATGAGTTAAAATTTTAGTATCCGCTGTTATAAAGTCCCAACTTGGGTCCCTAAATTTCTTTTCCCCAACTTTTTTTAGCACGGCCTGTGTGTTGATGAACTCATCAAGTGTTTTCATTATAAAATCACCTCTCAGCATACTGCTCAATTGTTGAAATAACTCTCTCTATTACTTCATCCCAGCTCATTTTATCATATAAAGCCCATTTTATGAAGTCATCTGTGTGGAGTTTTAGTATCTTGAGAAATAACTGCCACCTTATACCCATTTGCTTAAGTTCTGGCTTCCAATTGTCCCAAAGGAATTTTTGTAGTTTGTTAAATGACCATACAGCAAGTGAATCATAGTCTATGTTATTTGTTGAGCCAAAGTTTTGTCTCACATTCCTGATAAACTCTTTTATCTTGTAAGGTTCTTCGAGCTTTTGTAATCCCATACAGTATCCCCCCATGCACATATCCACATAACCCAATATCTAGAGGTGCAGAAGATGTTTATAAGCATTATCTTAATCTACGCAAGCTTCAGAACTGAAAGTGTATCCTAGCAGTACCCTCCTCCAAGAGTCTTTCAATGCCCGCCTTGTGCCCGAGGCCCACAACAGCTATGACCCGGGGCTTCTTCACACCAGCAGAGAGCAGGGAGTCCACTATGGCCCTCAGGTTCCTCGCCATAATCTCGTTCCTCTCCTCGACGAGGACGCGGTAGAGATATGGGTAGCGCCTCCTGAACTCAAGCATCATCCAGCGGTACTCTTCAAGGGGGTTTCCCATCTCCGACCTGAGCGGAAGGAACACCGAGAGGCCCTCTAGGGCCAGCAGGAGCTTTTCCCTGAGGGGTGCCCTTGAGAGCTTCGCGAGGATGAGGTTTATGTCCTCGTCTATGAGATAGAGGGGCACCCCGAGGGCCCTCGCGGTCTCGATGGCGCCCATCATCTCTCCCCCGGGGGCCATGCCGAAGGTCTCGCCGAGCCTCTCCTCCACCTTAGCCAGGGCATAGTTTATCAGGCCCTTCCTCCCGAGGCGGAGGGCGTCCCCAACGCTCAGGGAAACGTTCTCGGTCATGGCCAGAAAGCGGGCCCTGTCGAGTTCCACAGCTATTGCAGTGGGCCTCTCCTCAAGTATCGTCCTAATGACCTCCTCCCTGCTCTTGGGGGAGACGTGCATCGTGCCAATAACCTTGACGTAGCGCAGGTAGTTCATCCTCTTTCCTCCATCAGGTTTCTAATCTCCCACTTCCCGGCCTTAAAGGTTAGCACGTCGAAGTCCCGGGGAACTATAAACTTCACCCCAAATTCCCCGCATATTTTTGTCGCTCCCTCCGTGTATTCGTCGTAGATGTAGCGGAAGGCCCTGTGGAAAAGGGCAAGGAGCTTCACTCTCGCCTTTCTGGCGGTCTCACAGGCCTCCTCAACGGTTGAGTGGTAGCTCTCGCCCCTGTCATCGGGATTCAGGTAGGTTGCCTCATGGATGAGCATATCAGCCCTCTCCGAGAAGAGCCTTACCCTTTCGCAGGGCTCGGTGTCGCCGGTGTAGACGACTTTAATCCCCTTTCTCCTCGGCCCGGTAACGTCCTCAAGGCGAATCAGACGGCCGTTGAGCTCTATCCCTCCCTCCCTCTCAAGCCTCCCCAGTATAGGCCCGGGCTTGAGGCCGAACTCGGCGAGCTTCTCGGGGAGGAACTTTCCGCGTTTGTCCTTCTCCTTGAAGACGTAGCCGAGGGCGGGAACGCCGTGTTCGACCTTGAAGCTCCATATTTCATAATCTCCGAACTTCAGCCTCGTCTCACCGAGCTCGTGGACGTGCACCTCAAAGCCGGGCCTGAAGAAACCGCTGTTGATGTAGTTCTGAACGAACTCAAAGGTGTACTTCGGGCCGTATATGTGGAGGGGCCTTTCCCTGTTCCAGAGGTTCATCGTCTGTATCAGCCCACCGAGGCCGAGGTAGTGGTCGCCGTGGAAGTGGGTTATGAAGATTTTATCGACCCTCATGGGGCTGAGCTTTACCGTGTTCATCTGCCTTATAGTACCCTCACCGACGTCGAAGAGGATTATCTCGCCTTTGTAGCGGAGGGCTATGGCCGGAACGTTCCTCTCGCGCGTGGGCATTATCCCGCCCGTGCCAAGGAAGACAACCTCCAAGTTCTCACCCATAATAGTGGGGAGCAAAGGGTTAAAATATTCGACGCCCTAAACATGAGGGGTGTAACCATGAAGGAGATACTGAAGGCCATCGAGGAAAAGGATGTCGAAAAGGTCAGGAGGCTCCTTTACTACCGCGTGGACGAGCTGAGCGATGAAGAGCTGAGGGAAGTCCTTGAGAAGGCTGAAAAGCTCGCCTTGGAGAAGGGGGACTGGGAGCTCTACAAGCTCGTCCTCTACTACTACCACGAAATCCTCAACGAGGACAGGATAAGCGAGTTCGAGAAGCTTGCCGAGGAGAGCGAGGACTTCGAACCTAAGTTCCACTTGGCTGACCTATACTACCTCATAGGAGACCTCGAAAAGAGCCTGGAGCTCTTCAGGGCTTTGCTTGAGGAGGAGGTTGCAAAGGGCAACATCGAGCACGCGGCGAGGATATACTACAGCATGGCGATGATACACGAGGAGCTCCAGGAATACGAGAAGGCCCTCCAGCTCATAGAGAAGGCCAGGGAACTCTACGAGAAACTCGGGGATGAGAAGGAACTCCTGAGGATAGAGATACACAGGGGCTACATAACCTTCGAGGCAGGAGATACTTACAGGGGAAAGGCAATAATAGCCGGTGTTCTCCCGAAGATACTCAACGAGAACGAGCTCCTCGTCGAGGCCCACCTCAGCTTCGAGGAGATATTCGAGGAGGACGAGAACTACGAGGCAGCCCTGCAGGAGTGCCTCTACGCCCTCATAAGGGCGAAGGGAACCGATTACGAGGACATAGCCTTCAGCTCTCTGATGGACGTCCTCTGGCAACTCTTCCTTGAGGACGACTTCGAGACGGTTTACCTCAACATAGACATGTTCATCGAGGCCTTCCCTGACCTTAGGGACTTCTTCGAGGCCGTCAAGGTTCTTGCCCTCTTCAAGGACGGAAAGGCAGAAGAGGAAGAAGTCAAGAAGAGCGTGGAAAAGGTAAAGGACCCGCGCCTCCTTGAAATGCTCGAACTTCTTGGGGAGGCCGAGCTATAAAGGCAAATCAGGGGAGGCCCAGAGCCTTCCTGAGAAGGCGGAGGGCCTCCCTCTCAAGCATGTAGGCCTTTCTCATCTTTATCGCGTAGAAGACCGGGTTCCTCGGGTAGAATTCCGTTCCCCTCTCAAAGAACTCCTTTGCCTCGGCGTGGAGCCTAATCGCCTCATCTAGCAGGCTCTCGTTGGTGGCGTTTGAAGTGTTCAGTATTCTCTCAAACTCGGCCGAAAGCCTTAGATAAGCCCTCTGCCAGAAGAGGCCGAGGAGTCCCCACGTTCTTGCCCTGTACGAGGCTGTCGCCTCCCTATCAACGGCCCCAAGGGTTACTTCAATCACAGGGTCGCCCCGGATGACGACGTAGAGGTAGTCGCCAGCTATTCCGTAGTAGTTCTCGCTTCCCGCGTCAGTTCCGAGGGAGTGGGTGGTGCCGTTCTTCATCAGGGTGACGTTCCAGACCTCAAGGCCACCGAGGGGGACAACGACTACCGCGTAGCCCGTTGAGTTCACGAGTATTTCCTCTGAAACGACGCGGTAGATTGTGAGGCCCCTCCGCTCAAGGGACTCCTTTGAGGCCAGCACCTCAATCTTGGCCCCGCTACCTGAGAGTAGCCAGGGTGAATCGTAGGGCCCTTCCCTGACAGTTCCGTTCATCGGGGGCAGGCTGACCTCTATACTGGCCCCGTTGAAATTCCAGAGTAGAGACAGGCTTCCGTTTTCAACGCTCACGTTTGTCTCGGCTTTTCCGGGAACGACAACCACGAGGGTTCCGTTGAACCTGATGACCCTGACGCTCGTGTTAACGGTGAAGTTGACGCCAGCTTTTCCAACGTTGCCCCAGACGTCCGAGGCGATGACAATGAGCTCGTGTCTGCCGTCGCCTACGCTCACATTGGCCACCCAGAGTCCTCCGGCAGGAGTTAGGCTGTAGGGCATGCCATCTATCTCGGCCCTAACCCAAGCTATACCCGATTCATCAGTTACGTTGACCCTCACTTCCGTAACGTTCGTGTCGTATATGGTGGCCGTTGGGTAGAGTATCCTTATCTCCGGTGGCTCCGAGTCGGGGACGTGGCTTGCGTTGGCGAAGAGGTTGACGAGCTGGGTAATGTGGAGCGTCGTCACGTTGTGGTCGACCACTCCCTTTATGACTGCCACCCTCGCGTAGGTCGCGTTTATCCAGCCCGTCCGCGAGCCTACGGTCAGGTTCTCGCTCCATCTCAAGATGCTCCAGTTCCCAAGGCTCACGCTGAAGACCTCGTCAAATCCAGCAGTTGAGACGTTTATCGAGGAGAGCACTTCGGCACTCCAGTTCTCAAAGTCCCTCCTAAAGCTCTCCCACGAGGTGGTGTTGTAGAAGCCGAAGTCTCTGGTAAAGGTGTAGCTCTCGTTTTTAGCGAGGCTCACGTTGGCGAAGACCTCGATGATCTTTGTAACGCTCGCACTCAGGTTGTAGGCGTCCCATACCGTTAGAGTGACGTTGTAGCGCCCTCCGCGGGCGTAAATGTGAACCGGGCTGGGCCCTTCTGCGGTCTCTCCATCACCGAAGTCCCAGAGGTAGCGCGAGAGCCCATCGGGGTCGCTGGCGATTGCCGTGAAGTTGACCGTCAGGTAGCTCGCATTCCAGATGAAGTCAACCTCGGGAGGCTCGTTCACCCTGAAGATAATGCTCTTGCTGACGTTGTAGCTAACATCCCATGCGTAAACGGTGAGGTTGTGCCATCCGTAGCCGAGGGTGACAAGCTGGGAGTGGTTCGCCTCGCCTGAGAGGAGCGAGCCATCTAGATAGGCCCTCACCCCAACCAGGTCGCTGTCAAGGACGGTGTAGTTGATCCAGATTTCCTTTGAGTTGTAGACCTTCTCCTCCGGGCTCTCAATGTAGATGACCGGCGCGTTCGGGTTGAGGTATACCCAGAGGCTCAGGTTTGCAGTGTTCCCGAAGTCGTCAACCGCGTGAATAACTACGGTGTTGTTGCCGGGCTTCAGCGGTAAGCTCCCGCTCCAGAGGGAGCAGGTGGCGTTCTCCCAGAGAAGGGTGAAGTCTCTGCTCACGTTTCCGACGCTTCCCCAGACGGTAACGTTGGTCTCGTCGCAGGCTGTAACGTTGAAGGTTGGTATCTCCTCGTAAACCCCGCTTCCGGGAGAGACTTCGAGGAGTGGCGATGTAACATCGACCTCCTTGCTCGCGTTGGCAAAGAGGTGCACGAGCTGGGTAATGTGGAGCGTCGTGTAGTTGAAGCCAGCTACTCCTACAACCGTCGCGTTCCTCTCGTAGGTCGCGTTAATCCAGCCCGTGGAGTTCCTGTAGTCGAGGTTCTCGCTCCTGCTCAAGAGACTCCAGTTGCCAACGCTCACGTTAAAGACCTCGTCGAAGCCTTCCGTTGAAACGTTTATCGAGGAGAGCACTTCGACACTCCAGTTCTCAAAGTCCTCCCTGAATTCATCCCAGTAGAACTCGCTGTAATGTCCGAAATCCCTGCTTAGGGCGTGGCTCTCGTTCTTAGCGAGGCTCACGTTGAGATAAGCTTTAACGACAGCGCTCAGGTTGTTGACCTCTACAATGTGCTCCCCACTCCCGTTTATCTCAAGGGTAAAGGCGAAGACCCTGTTCTCGCCGGGCTCGATCGTCGAGGCGTTCCATGCTATGACGCTCCCGTCGAGGTAGAGGGTGGCGTTGTAGAGACCGGAGATATCGCCGGTGTTCGTGACGTTGAGGTAAACTGAGATGTTGAAGGGAACTATTCCCGAAGCAGGCTCAACGGTGAGGTTCTCGACGAACCTCGGGCCGAGGAAGACCCTAACTGCTCTCGTAACTGAGGCACTGGTGTTTTCGTCGTCCCAGACGGTTAGGGTGACGTTGTAGATGCCCGGCTTAGTGAAGGTGTGGTTGAGCTTTGGCCCTTCAAAGCTCCCGTTGCCTATGTGCCAGAGGTATCTGACAATCCTTCCGTCCGGGTCGTAGCTCAGCGAGGCGTCAAAGCTAACCGTCCGGTTCACCACGGCCGGCTCGTTGTAGGTTATCACCGGCACGGGCTTCCTGTTGCTCTTCAGGACGTAGAAGTCCGCCGTCCCGAGGTCGAGGATGTGGAGCTCCCCGCCCTCAATCCACTGGGCCACCGGTTCCTTCCCGTCGCTCCTGACGGCTTTGGTATGGCCCGTAACAGGAACGGTTATGTAAATCCAGTCCGGGCTCTTGACGAGCGGGATTATCTTGATGAATCCCCTTCCAGTCTCGTTCGTGAAGTTAACCGGCAGGACGGCGTAGTCCTCTCCGCTGGAGTCGAGTATCTTCTCCGGCACTCCGTCTTGGTCGTCGTCAATCAGGAAGTCCAGCATGCCGTCGTCGTTTGCCGTGTCGTTGAAGGCCCTAAGCAGGAAGTGCGTTCTAACGCTCTTGATCAGCGATGTCTCGTTGCCGCCGAGCTCGTCGCTGTGCCTGAAGGTGGCGTTGTAGTAGGTGAAGTCGCCGGTTACCTCAGCGCTCATTATCCAAGCGGCTGTGGAGCTTTCGCCTGGCTTTAAGTCGCCGAAGTCAATCGTCAGGCTGTTTGGAACCTTCCTGCCGTTAACGAGGGTTCCAAGTATCTTGAAGTCGATGTAGACGCCGGGGTAGCTGGCCTTCTCGATCTTCGGCTGGGCCGAGGCTATGCGCAGGTTCCTGGCTATGCCGTAACCAACGTTCTTCACCCTGACGCCGAGGACGAATGGTATAGGCGGCTCCTTCTCGGGCGTGTAGGGGTTGTCCCCATAGACCTTCGGCGGGATGACGTAGTCGAGCTCCAGCTGAGGAACCGGCTCGACCTCTATCAAGGCCGGCCAAGTCTCGTAGACGAGCGTCGTGTTGCCCACCTTGGCGGTTATGTTGGCCATAACGTAGTAGCGCGTCCTGAACCTCTCAGCTGCACCTATCTTGGGGATTATGAGCCACCTGAGCATCGCCTGTCCCCGGGGTGGCAGAACGTTGCCGGCCAGACCGCTCTCCTCGTCGAGCCTCACGAAGAACTTGTCGTTGGCTGGATTACCCTCGCTGTCGAAGAAGAGCACGCTGACGTTGACGTCGGTGAGGCTGTAGTTGCCGTTGGTGTTCGTGAACTTCAGCGAGGCTCTAAATGCCTGCCTCTCGAAGGTTAGCCTCTGCTCGATTGTCAGGATCAGGTCAACGCACATGTGGAGGGTGTTGTTCGTGTACTCCCCTCCCTCCTGAAGGGGCTCCAGTGGAATGGCCTTGCATACCCTCCCTCCTGCAACGTTTCCCGCTTTCTCAAAGGCCTGGGCGGAGCAGGACGGACAGGACGACGTCGAGCTACCGGAGGTCTTCTTGTGAACCGTTGGCAAACCTTCACAGGTGAACCTGCCGACGCTGGCCTCTCCTCCACCACCTCCGCCCCCTCCGAGGGAGCCCTCACCGCTGTAGCCACCGAGGGAGCCGGTGCGGATGAGCTTGAGGACGCTGGGCTCTTCCGTGCTCGGGAGCTCACAGTTGTTGCCAAAGATGCAGAGGCCGCAGTTTATGCCTGCCTGGGCTACGTAGGGTGTTACGTCGGTCACTATCTTGTCTATGAGGTTGATGAGGCCGAGACCGTTTACAAAGCCCGCCCCGACGGTGCTGATCTTTGAGACCACCGGTGAGACCAGATTGTTTGCTATCGAAGCCGCTTTCTTCCAGTCTACTTTCATCTGCCCGTTGGTCATCGAGACGACGCCCATGGCGTAAACGTAGGTCGGGGCGTTGGTCATCGAGAATGCAAAGCCCGCTATCCTGCCATTGGGGTCCTTAACGACCGTGAGCTGGTAGGAGGCCAGCTCATGCCTCACCGCCCAGTAGAGGGCCGGGTTTGAAGCAAAAGGCGCCGATAATACTTCCGCGAGATTGTTCTTCCCCGCGTTGAAGGCATTGACGAAGTTCTCGTAGTTCTGGGGTGTCGGGTTCATAACCCACTGGGCGTAGGCGTCATATATGCTCTCAAGGTTGCCCAAGGCTTCTCCAGCAACGGTGTTGGCGACGTTGGTGTCGTCTATCTTGCCGAGGACTTTCCCCACTGCCTGGCCCAGCATAAGGAACCCTATCTTCCCTCCAAGCAGAGCGAGAGACTCCAAGCAGCCCTCGCAGGTTGGTTTCACCACTATCTGGTGAACCTTCTGGGCCTTCAGGGTTATCTTCCCTGCCTCTTCAACACACACAACGCCGGCTTTGAGGTAGAATGTCGTTGTCTCGTGGACGCAGGGGTTGATCGGCGGAGAGCGCTGGTAATAAATCTTCACGACGTAGGGAACGACCACACTCTCACCGGGCTTGAGCTCGTCTATCCTATCTATCGCGAACTCGACATCAATGTAGTGGCTTCCACCGCTCTCAAAGGTGACGTTGAAGACCGAGACGTAGGGGTGGGTGTTCGTAACTATGAGCTGGCCGTGAAACTCCACAAAGCCAGCCTCCGCGAGCTTCTCGTAGTCGACGTAGACCTCAAGGTCGCCACCGTAGCTCCTTATCTCCGGCGCCGGGACGTGGGTTGAGTAGCCTATCTCGTGCTTGATTATGTAAACGTCCTGTATCGTTACGGGGACGACCTCCCACTCGACCTGAAGGATCGAGGGCATCAGGACAACGCTCACGTTCTTCTCCACGCCGGCCTCGACGGTTACAGTCTTGCTCACCGTGTAGTGGCTCTCCTCCGAGACGAAGAGGGTGTAATCACCGATGGGGACGTCGGTGAACGTTACCGTGCCATTCTCATCCGTATCGCCCTCGAAGTGGGCGTAGCCGTTGTAGAGCGTAACGTGCGCTCCAGCCAGCCTCGTCGCGTTGGGATCCATCGCTATAACTGTAATCGCTCCGGTGGCGTTCGGCGTTATGGTAACCCTGAGCGGGATTACAACGTCGCGGTAGTTGGACGAGCTCACCTTTATGATGCCGTCAAAGGTTCCCGTTAGGTTAGAGGGCGGTGCTATGTAGAGGGCTATGCTCTCGGCTTCCTTTGGAGCGAGCTGGGTGAAGTTGCTCGTCACCTTAACCCAGTCGATGGAGCTCTCAACCGTAACGTTCCTCAGCGTCTCGAAGCCGACGTTCTTTAGGGTTATGCTCTTACTCGCGGTCTCGTTGGCCAAAAGTCCAATCTCAAGGGCCCTCGGCTCGGCGACGATTATCGGTTCAGGCGGGAGGACGGTTAGGTTGAGAGTAAGGTTCTTCTCGATGGTCAAACCGAGCTGGACAGCTCTGAAGGTTATCGTCGCCGTCCCGTTCACCGCGTTCTCGCTTGAGAGGCCGATTTCAACCCTGTTGACGCCGGGCTTCAGGGTGAGGCTCGATGGAACCGTGACGTTAAGCCATGACGGGGCATTCACGGAAACGGAGACGTTGGAGTCTTCCCAGTAGTTCACGAGCGTTACCTCGATCCTCCCGCTGAACTCCTTCGTAACCTTGAGGGCGTAGACGTCGGGCTTCACGCTTATGCCCACGATGTCGAACTCCCCGTCTCTCTCAAGGGTCAGGACGCTCGGGTGGGTCGCGCTCACGACAAAGTTGCCCGCTTCCCCGGGATAGGGCCTGAAGGTCAGGTTGAAGTGGCCGGTTCCGTCGGTCATGACAACGTATTCCCTCACGAAGTCGCCCCTCGCTATCGCAACCCTAACCGTAACGTTCGGGAGCAGTCCGCTGGCGTTGTAGGCGAAGCCCTCGATGGTGACCTCTTCGCCAGCCTCGAAGACACTCCTCACGGTAACGTTGGCGTTGTAGGGAGGTTCTTCCGTCGGGACGGTGATTACCCTCGTGAAGTCCCCGACGTCGGTTCCCACCGTTGTGTTGATGGCCATCTCGTCCGGCGCATCGGCCGGGACGATGTAGTCGAAGGAAGCCGTGAAGGAGAGGTTCGGCGGGACTGTCACCGAGAGGCTCCTCTCCATTCCGAGAACGCTAACGCTCCTAACCATGAGCGGAGCACTTCCAGTGTTCCTGAAGGTCACGTAGACCTTTGCCCTCGCTCCCCTGACGAAGTCCTCGGTTGAGACGAGCACGGGGTTCGTCACCGGGTCTCTGACCTCGACCTCTTTAACGACCTCTATTCCGCCCAGCTCGAAGGTCAGGTTGTAGGTTCCCCTCTCCTCTGGAACGATGCGGTAGCTTAAAGTCGCGCTCTCGCCTGGCATTAGAACTGGCAATGGTGAGAGGGGCTCTCCCCTGGCGTTCCCGAGCTTCAGCGTTGCATTTGAGGTGTCGAGCGGTGCCGAGCCGTGGTTGGTCAGCCTTACCTCCACCAGCGTCGGGAGGCCGGTTCTCGGGCCCTGTACGGTGATCTCTGGGGCCCCGGCCTTGCTCGGTTCCACCGGCAGGATAACCTCGGTCGAAGAGCCGTGGACTGTGAGCGAAGCCCTCAGCGAGCCGAGGCCCTCTGGGACAGTCGCAACGAAGCCCTCCGTGAGGTTGCCCGGTGAAAGTTCGACCTCTCTCTCAAGCCTCCCTATTACGTCTCCAAAGACGTCCACCAGCTCAAGGGCCAGCGTTCCGTTCGCGCTTCCATCGAAGTTCTCGATGGTTACGTTGATCGAGGCAGGATAGCCGGTCACGAGCTTTCCAGCCTCTATGGTCAGCCTCGCCGGGAAGATGTAAGCGGGGCCGCTCTCGAAGCCGGCGAAGTCAACCGCGGTTACGCTGTAGTTGAGGCTTCCAGCATAGAGGTCGCGGAAGTGGGTAACCTCAACCGGCTCGTCGTTTAACCTAACCCCATCGCGGTAGACGTAGTAGCCCGCTATGTCGGAATCCCCGCTGGGGAGCCAGCTCAGCTCGACATAGGAGCCGTTGAGGTTGACCGTTAAACCGCTCGGCGGGTGCGGAATGCCGTTGACGCTGAAGGTAACCCTCAGCTCCGCTTTGTTTCCGGCTTTGTCCACCGCTCTGACTTCGAGTGTATAAGTCCCGTCCACCCGTATGGCCTTCCCGACGAAGGGCCTTCCGTTGACCGTTACCGTGTAGTTCTTCAGGTTTCTGTCAAAGACTTCCACGCCCGGAACCACGCTCCCGTTGTAAAGTGCTCCATCCGTGACGTTCGTCCTTATCTCCGGTGGCTCCCTGTCGAGGACGAAGCCCCAGGTGTAGGTCTTGGAGTTTCCAGCTTTATCGTAGGCCACAACCACTGCCGTGTAGTCCCCGTCCTGTAGGGGAGTTGAGTTCTGGAAGACCAGCCAGCCGTAGGTGAAGGTCGAAGAGCCATTAACCAGGCTTCCGTTGAAGTAAAGCCTGAGCTCGCTCCTCGAAGTGTCAACTCCTGAACCATCATCTCTGAGGAGAACCCCAACGGTTGGCTCGTTGGTGAAGCTCCCGTTGGCCGGGTAAAGCCGGGCCGGGTAGGGGGCTTTCTCGTCAGCTATCGAGACTGATAAGCTCTTCTCGTTGTTGGTCTCGTCGAGTTCGCCGAGCTCGTTGAATGGGTCGGCAACTGCCCTTAGAGTATAGGCTCCATAGCGGGCCTTCCAGGCGTTGGTGAAGCTCAGGGTCACGTTTTCCCCTCCAGCCAGACCGCGGACGAGCTTGACCGCGACGAGCGTGCCGTTCGCGTAGACCCCGACGTGGAAGGGGAGCATCGTTGTGCTTCCTGCGTTCTCGATGGTAACCGTGAAGTTGAAGTAATCCCCGACTACCTCGCTTCCGGAGTAGGTGAAGGAAGTTACCACGATGTCCGGGGCCGGGACGCTGACCTGAACGGCGACCTCGTTGTTCCCCTCGTCCCACTCGCGGATGGCATTTCCGGGATCGGCTATAGCGGTGAGGTTGTAGCTTCCGGGGTCTGTCGTCCACTCCACCGTGACGTTCCTCTCTTCGCCGGGGGCCAAGCTCGGAGCGTAGGCCCTTCCGAGGGTCTTTCCGCCGTTGCGGATGACGATTGAGAACGCCCCGGTCTCGTAGTCGCCAATGTTCCTGACGGTTACTGTCGCGTTGGCCGTTTCACCGGAGTATGTAAAGTTCCCCGGCGAGAGCGAGACCACCTTTATATCGGGCGCTTTAACGTGGACTGAAATCGAGCGCTCGTTGTTGGTCTCATTGACCTCGGTGACGTAGTTCCCCGAGTCCGCAATGGCCTTCAGCGCTGAATCGCCCGGATAGGGCCTTATCCAGACGGTGACGTTCGCCTCGCCTCCCGCCGGGAGCGAACTTACCCAGGCCCCTCCGAGGTACTTGTCGTCCTGATAGATGACAACCTGGAAGCTCCCCTCAATGTTTTGATTTCCAGTGTTTCTGACAGTCACGTTCACCGGGAAGAAAGCGTT